>DVNN01000028.1 GCA_018714325.1 Candidatus Pelethocola excrementipullorum | reverse complement strand
GGCTCATGCTCCACTGCAAAATGCAGCCAGTAAAAACTACTGTAGGAGGCTTTAAACCCTCTTCTGAATTCCGCAGGTTCCAGAGGTGGTAAAAACAGATACTCACCCTTCGTGACCGTATAGTCAACACCCCCATAAGACAGGTAGAGTGTCCCCTCGGTCATCACAATCAGCTCATAGTTATTAAGGATTGCCACATTGTGCTTCCAATCAGAGGACTGTGCCTGAAATTTGCCGGTATATTCATACTTTACCGGTACATTGATCTTGATCTCATATCCATTCATCAGCTTACCTCATGTCTTCTGTAAATAATAAATCTCAGCAATATATTGTCTTCCACACAACGGAAGCCTTTTCGTTCACGTTGATATGTCTTTTTATTATACCACACTGACACCTGGAGGCGCTCCTACGAATGCATATAGTATGAGCCGCTCTATAGATTTCCCTACATAGCGGCTCCTTATCTTATCTATTCTTCTTCGTATTCAACATAATTGAAATACAGAAATTTAGAATATACCCCATCTCCCTGAACATCGCAGCAATTCACACCAAGCATGGACCCAGTGAATCCATTGCCCATAATATGCTCATCGGATATATTTTTCATATCCAGGACATCACCGATTGATAGATAATCTTTTCCATCAAAGGAATAATAATATTGAAGTTCTTCCTGACGAATCTGTGCTCTCATATAGATAGTATCCACATCTTCCGGCACATAGATTGGTTTAGAATCCGTGAGTTCTTTATTTACGGTAGCACTTACTGCAATAAACTTCCCTTCGTGTGCTCTGGTCATCTTGAGATAATAATTGTTGTCGTAATTGTAGTATATCAGCATACCAGCGATATGGTTCAGATGTCGGGGCTGGAACTCCATGGCTGTCTCAAAATCACAGTCCAGGCACTGCTGCCTGCGAGCCACAAGGCCCTGGAAATACTTGCTCATCACGGAAGCACCGCCCCTGATCTGCAGTGCACCGTCCCTGACTTCTATTCCATTTGTCTCAAATGACCTTCTCAATGTCATATAATCAAGGGGCAGCCCCTCTTTGGAGAAATCCACAAACTGTGATAGATTTCGTCTTTGTTTCTCCTCCTCGGGTACTGAGAACATGATTTCCGGCTTGCCCGTCTCATTGGCCGAGATACGAAACCAGCCGTCATCCGTCCATTCTATATTCTGAATTCCAGTCTCCCTACCTAAGATACTATTCTTCTTTATAGGTCTTGAGCACAGATGGGCCATATACCACTGCCCTTTTGTACCTTCTATGACTTGAGAATGTCCCGCCCGCTCAAGCAGACAATCTTCCTGCTTCGACGAGGTCAGAACCGGATTGTTCGGATATTCTTCATAGGGACCATATACATCCCTGGCCCGAAGTACGGTGGTACAATGATCGTATCTGGTTCCGCCTTCTGCCAATACCAGATAATAATATTCGCCTCGTTTGAATATATTAGGCCCTTCCGTATCGGTTCTTTCTGTTCCTGCCGAGACCCGCACCGGCATCCCCACTAATTTCCGGGATTTAGCATCATACTCCTGTACATCTACACCGCTGAATCGGGTTTCATTCACCCTATGGTCTATTACCATATTCACCAGATATTTCTTCGCTCCATCATGGAACAGGGATGGATCAAATCCCGAACGGTTTAAGACAACAGGTTCGGACCAGGGTCCGCGTACATCCGGTGCCGTAACTAAAAAGTTATGGGTATCTTTATATCTTTGTCTATCCGTATATACGATTGTATATACCAGATAAAAGAGTCCATCCGCATAGGTGAGATTGGGCGCCCATATGCCGCAGGACATATCCAGGCCCGTCATATCCACCGCCTTGTCATCCGTCAAAGCATAACTGGCGATCTCCCAGTTGACCAGATTTTTAGAGTGATGGATGCAGACACCAGGAAACCATTCGAAGGTTGATGTAGCAATATAGTAATCATCTCCGACCCGTAGTAGCGAGGGATCCGGATTAAAACCTTTCAGAACAGGATTTTTCACATTCATAATCATTCACTCTTATCCTTTCAGACCTGTGGTGGCAATTCCATCCACAAAATACTTCTGACAGAGGAAAAATAAAATCACCACCGGAAGTACCGCAACACAAGACATCGCCATCACATTTTTCCAAATGACCACCGATTCCGCATCCAATGACAGTCGAAGTGCCATAGATACCGTATACTTCGTCACCGTATTCACGTAAATCAAAGAATTGAAATAGTCGTTGTATGTCCAGAGGAATTGGAATAATCCGGCTGAAAATAACGCTGGCTTCAGCAATGGCAGCAAAATATGAGTAAAGGTCTTAAAGGTATTGCAGCCGTCAATATATGCCGACTCATCCAGCTCATTTGGTATCCCTCGTAGAAACTGAATAATCATGTATGTAAAAAAGGGATAACATGCAAAGGCTGACATCAGATAAAAGGGCCAGTAGCTATCCAAAACGTTCAGCGAACGAAAGATGGAATATCTGGGAATAATCAGGATTGCATTGGGCAGCATCAGTGTAGACAGCAAGAGGGTGAACAACACCTTCTTACCCTTAAAATCAAATCTGGCAAATCCATAAGCAACAAACATGCTTGCCACCACCGTTAACAGTGTGGTGGGAACTACCAGCATAAACGAGTTCTTAAAAAATGTAGCATAGGTATTTCCGCCTATTGCATTCCATCCGTTCACATAGGACTCCCAACTAAAGGATTCCGGCAACAGACCGATGCCTCCGTAGATTTCCTGATTGGTCTTAAAGCTGGCAAAGAACATCCAGATCAAAGGATATATCATGAGAATCCCGAAGCCCACCAGTACTACATACATGATAATCTCATGAGTTAGTTTTTTCTTTTTTCTGCTCATCGTATATTTCCTCCTAAGATTCATCGCCATAGAATACCCAATACTTAGATGTTCCGAATAATACAAGTGTAAACACAAGCACCAGCAAGAAGATGATCCAAGATGTAGCACTGGCATATCCCATCTTCCAGTATAGGAATCCATCATTATATAGTTTTAGTCCCAACATATAAGTGGACTTTACGGGACCGCCCTGGGTGATTACAAAGGCAGAGGTAAAGTTCTGTAATGCATTGATGGTCTGCATAATGATGCAAAAGAATATAATCGGTGATATCTGAGGTATTGTGATACTGAAAAAGCTCTTGATCTTCCCTGATCCATCGATCTCTGCCGCCTCATAAAGGGATGCTGGCACCTGCTTCAAAGCGGCCAGGAACATCACCATGGAAGAACCAAACTGCCAGACCTCCAGTGAACTTAAGGTAGGCAATGCCGTCTTCGGATCACCGAAAAATGAAATCGTGGATATCCCAATGCTATTTAACATGGCATTTATCATTCCGTTGTCCATAAACAATACTTTCCAGAGAATCGCCACCGCGATACTGCCTCCAAACAAGGATGGCAGGTAGTAGATTGTTCTTAAAATACCAATTCCTTTTCTACCTTTATTTAAAAGAATAGCAATCAGCAATGACATGATAATCTTACATGGCACAGTAAATACTGCATACTGTACGGTTGCCCACAGGGATTTCCTGAACTCATTGTCCTTCGTGAATAAAGTTACGTAATTGCTGAATCCTATAAAAGTCGGATCACTCATGGCATTATAATTTGTCAATGAGTAATAAAAAGACTTGATAAAGGGATAGATCTGCAGGAGCAGCATTCCGATAATCCAAGGGGCTAGATAGAAGAACGCTTTATTATTTCGATTTGAGATGATAGATTTTTTCATATCTGACTACCTTTCTTGACAAAGGGATAAGACCTTTAAGGCTTATCCCTTCATCCTCCTATTTATTCATATCAATATAGTCATTCAATAATGAAACAACTTCTTTGGCTGCTTCGGCAGGGCTCTGTGTCCCGTAGGATACATTTTCATATGCATCTTGTAAGATGGCGGTAACTTCTGATCCGGTGGTTTTTCCTCCGTCAGATACACCATTGTACTGCATGCTGACATCCACACTCTGCTTTGTCAACTCGTTCAATGTTCCCTCTTTTTCACAGATTTCCTGTGCTTTAGCTGTCGGCGGTACGGAGCGTACTGTTCCTAAAATCTTAGCTGCCTCTTCACTATTGTAGAAATAGTCTAAGAATTTTGCCACCTCGTCCGGATGCTTGGTATTGGCATATACACCTATGTACTGAGGACAATCATTGAACCAGCCATCGCTTACTCCATCTGCTCTCACAGGCAAGTTTCCGGCCATATATTCAGCATCCTCATTCGCTGCTGACAACACATCTGCATTGGAAGTATATCCAAGTGAAAATACATACTTTCCTGCAATCCAGTTGGGGTCTTCCTGATCCTGATCGCCGAATGGTGCTTTGTAAGAAGCAGGGGCACATACCTTATTATCATACAAGGATTTAATGAACTCGAAGCATTCTGTAAACTGCTCTTCTGTCATGTTTAACTTCATATCTTCATCACTTATGATTGCCTTACCATTCATCTGACGGCACCAGGTCCGCAGGAAAAATGCAGTTGCATGTGTAGTATTGGCTGAAATCAAGTAGCTTTCCGGATCATAATCCTGTACTTTCTTACCCCACTCCAGGAACTGATCCCAGTCATAAGGCTGTGACAAATCAATGCCCACCTTATCCGCCAGAGTCTTGTTCACAATCACTGCAGAACCAGCCTGACCAGTTGGAAGTGCATATTGACTGCCTGATCCGAACTGTCCGTTCTGTTTCAAAAACTCTTGATCGAATTCGGAGAAATCAAAGTCTGTCTCCGACATATTGTAAAGCACACCTTGTTTATAATATTCCGGCCCCAATCCAGTCTCAATCTGGAAGATATCAGGAGCTGTTCCTGAAGCAAATTCTGTGGTCTTCTTCTCAGAATATCCGTCATAGGAACTGTACTCCGGCTCGATCTTAATATTTGGATTTTCTTTTTCGAAGGCTTCGATAACTGCCAGTGTGGCCTCGTGTCTTGCATCGCCTCCCCACCAGGAAAATCTCAGTGACACCTGATCTCCGGACTCTTTTTGTGTTTCACCTGAAGCTGATTTGCTTTCAGAAGTGGAAGAATTTCCACATCCAGCCAACATGGCTCCTGCCATCGTAGCTGCCAGTAATATTGATATTATCTTTTTCCCTTTCATACTACGTACCTCCCAAGTACCTTATTTATTTCCTATATCATATCATTAGCGGGTAAAATAAAACAGAATCCCCGCTTAAGATAACTACTCTTAATTTGTGAGATTCTGTTCATAAGGTCTCATTTTTTATGAATACCACTTATATTTTACGATTCAACCCTAATATTTATTATTTCTACTCATTTTTTGTGTTTATATAAAGTGCTCCGCCATACCTGATTTCTTGTTTTGGTATGGTGAAATGAATGATTGTCCCTTTCTCTTTTTTACT
>DVNN01000333.1 GCA_018714325.1 Candidatus Pelethocola excrementipullorum | reverse complement strand
GCCTTACTATAGGCCATATTCATGGATGACGCAGCCTTTTGCAGAGATCCAAATTCATCCACCTTATGCAGCAGATCCGCAATTCCGGGGCCAAAGGCCTTGCCTTTCCCATATAACCTGATACTCATTCTGTAAAACAACTCTTTATCCATGTCTGCCATACATCCACCTGTTATTGAAATATTCTTTTTACAATTATTATGATTTGGGTCCCAAATTCATGCTTTTTCATGCAAGCATGAAACGCATGACCTTTTGACCTCATGATACCTACGTATTGCTACGCACTTTGTGCTCTCGCAGCCACAAGACGCTCGTTCCGAGCTTCTTGTGGTTCACGGGCGGCGGCAAATAAAAATGCAAGCATTTTTTCATGCCTTATGCCTTACGTGCAAATACTAAAAACATTCGAAATCCGCCCTGCTCGGGCTACTTTCTCATGTTTTGCGGGTCCCAAACTCATGCTTTTTCATGCAAGCATGAAACGCATGATCTTTTGACCCTGGTATTATCATTTTTATAATACTATATCTATGCGCAAAAAACAAGTTTTTACCCTATACTTTATGGTTCACGTAAAGAATTTTCTTATAGTAATATATGGAAAACAGAACGAACAATTCATGCTACCTCAAGAATTGCCCACTATGCTGCAAAAAGGAGCTGCAGCAGTCATCCGATGAATTTTACTTCTTACGGATCACTGCCACAGCCCCATAGCTGCTAATTTTATCGAGTGGTTATATTTGATTTTTATTAATAAAAATGCTGGTTACCAATCTGAATACCTCTACCGCTGCCGCTGTTGAAGTAAAGAGCACTTCCTATTGGATTCTCCCCGTTCAGTGCGGCCTGGGCTGCTTCATAGCAGTCGCTTCTGGCGCCATTGGCCAATGTTCTGGAAAGGCTTCCGTTGGTTACCGGTGAAAACTGTCCTCCTTCATAGATAACATCGGTGATGCTATTAGCAAAGGATCCACTGTTCACACGATTCAGTACAACAGCTCCAACCGCTACTTTACCAGTTCTGCTTTCTCCACCAGCCTCACACTGAATCAGGGCTGCCAACAAGTTCAGCTCACTGCTGCTTGCACTGGCCGTTTCCCCAGAAGATGCAGATTCCTGTGTGGAGGATTCTACTGCAGATGCGGATGCTGCTTCTGCTGCCTTTGCAGCTTCTGCCTCTTTGGCTGCCTGAGCCGCTGCCTCGGCTGCCAGCTGTGCTTCGTACTCTTCTACGGACAATGCGACAGAACCCACGTCATCCACGTCCAGATACTGGGCATTCACATAAGCATCCGTACCACCTATGGATACGTTATACCAGTCACCCTGATCTGCTTTTACGGTTAACTTACTTCCATTCTCTGGCATTGCCAAGATTTCGGAATCAGTGTTGGCTTCAGCTCTCACCCGGAGGCCCTCCCCATCCACTGTCCCTGTAAATCCACAGACATTACTATAATGTACTCTTGCTTCCTCCCCGAAAACAAGCAGGTCATTTCTCACGTAACCTTCCACATTACCAGATTTAATCTTACTCCAGTTTCCGTCGTTCTCGACTACCTCTGCCGCATGTCCCGGCATGAGCACCCCAACGCGCTCGGATTCGGTGGTGGCTCCGGAACGGATATTTGCATATGATTGAACGTTTGCAGCGACCCTGTTGGTCCATGCTGCTGTATCTAAAATACTCTCCTCATTCGTAACGTCAGCTGATGTGGTATCAGCAAATACCGGTGCAGCCATGATTGTTGTCAGCGTCATTGCGCTCCCTATCGCAACAACAACACCTCTCTTATTAACTCTCATACTTACCTCCTAAAAATTTATTTGTTGCATATTTGTTACGACTTGTTACAAACCGATTCTATCACCATTACATTTCTTTGTCAATTAGAAGTTTTTGACAAAATGCCGCACAAACCTTGCACTTTATTCTATAAATACCGAATATTTCCTGCAAATCTTGTAGGGTTCAGGGGAATGAGAGAAGATAGAATCAATCATTTCATAGAAATTTTCATAGTGAAACCAACTTTTATGATTACAAATTTATTAAAATTAATGAACTAATAATTACATTGGGATGAGAATAGAAATTAACGAATCCTATCACTAATATTTTTTCTACATATGAAAATAACCCGCGGCAATGAGGATATAACCAATTTTCTTTTAAAACTGGTTAATCCGCATTGCCGCGGGTCATTTCATGCCTTTATCAACTTCTTATATCGTATAAAGCGATGCATCCGTTGGTCTTTTCTGATCCCATACGCTGCTTGGATCCATCAAATCATTGAGTCTGTCTGATCCTGCAAATACAGACTGATACAGACGGTATCCGTCCAGATTTCTTCTTCCCATACGGAAGAACAGATCTCCCTGCTGTACAAAATATTGGGAGGAATCCACATTACAATAGATATTAAATCCCTGTCCCTTCAGATACTGGAACTTCTCCGTTGAGGAATATTCCTCATTCCATGAAGCCAAATCCTGTCCGTGGGCGAATATGATGGTATCTGAACCGCCTATCAACGGCGCCACATAGTTCTGCCACTTCTCCGTGTCTGTAATCAGATGTTCCATCGAAGCATCCCCGATTTTCATATGGCCCCAGGTATGGCTTGCAAATTTCCATCCCTTTGACTTAATCGCATCGGCAACCTTTTTAGCCTCTTCGCACTCCTTATCCCAATCAAAGTTCGGATTGGCATCCAGCCATGCCTGCTGATCGGCCGACAGACTTTCTCCGGTCTTATAGGCAATATCCGTCCGGTATCCAAGGATTCCATTATAGCCGGTTAAAGCGATGGTACCCTTAGCTCCTTTGTAGGAGAAATCAGGATGTTCCTCCACAAACTGATCCAGAAGAGGAACACAGTCGTATGCACCGGTAGTCACCGAACCATCATCCTGAATATATTCGCAGGTAGGATTTCCATTCTCATCCAGAATCATCTTGCTGGCAACCCCGCGACCGTCATAGCTGTGATAATAACTTAAGTCATCCAAAGATAGGACAAATGGTATCTTGCCCTCCGGCAGCATGATCGGTTTCTCTGTCATATGGACTACGCCGTTCTCATCGGTGGTCTCTTCCACAAGGTCATGGAGATCCACCAGCACATACCCCTTGTCGTACATCTGCTGGGTAATACGGTTGAACTCATCCACGGTGGTCATCCACTGACAGAACCCTGCGGTAGCGCTGTTATCCTGGAAGAATCCCTTCTGGGGATCCACTACCAGGGAATGGTAGAACACGTGGGTCACCTGAGAAGGATTTGTGGCCACCAGGCTATTCTGAGCACTCTGATATTCTGCCAGCCTGGTGATTATATCGGCATCGCTGTTGGCATCAGGTATCTCATTTAGCTTGGCTATTGCGCCTTCATAATCATATTGAACAGCCATGGCTTCGGCTTCAGCCATAATAGACTCCTTACTGTCCAGGGGAGTGGATGCCGAAGAGCTTTCTGATGAATTACTGGTGCTCCCTGCCGATTGGCTTCCTACGTCGTCAGAATCGGTCTTCCCTTTCTTGTCCAAACCTCCGGCAAGTGCAAATATCGTTATACCGAGAACACATAGAAGCGCAATCAGTATTGCAGTTTTGATTATTAATACT
>DVNN01000332.1 GCA_018714325.1 Candidatus Pelethocola excrementipullorum | reverse complement strand
AAAAAATTTATTGTAGATATTACTATACTCCATCATTGCCCAAATAACAAGACTTGTTGGATTCTAAAAGCGGCCAATACATATCGTAATGGCCGCTCTTCTATCACTTAACTTTCGTTACGGTCAGGAGAGAGAAAACGCTACATCGAAGCCATTTTGTACCGCTTCTATAATTGTACCCGTCTTACGTGAGTCGCCAATATTATAGACTCTCTCGAATTTATCCTTAATTTCTTCATAGAGACTGTTATTGGATGAAACGCCCATGCACAATACCACCTCATCGGCAGGGATTGAGACGTTCTGTTCCTGAGCCAGATTCTCTGCCAACACAGTATCTGGAGTAATTTCCAAGAGTTTATGATGCATGAGAATTTCTATACCTACCTGTAAGGCATGGCCTACCACCATCATATGATCAGCAGGGGTAGTTGCAGGATCTGGATCTGGGAGCATATCGATGACCGTCACCTTATTGCCCCGGTTGGCATAGGTAATACCACATTCCAGGCCAACAAGACCAGCGCCAACGATTACTATCTGTTTTCCAGTCACCTTAGGGAAGTCAATAAGGATATCCCTTACTTTCTTCACATGTGGCAGCTGGATTCCAGGAAGTTTGCCTGGGATGATTGGATTGGAGCCTGTGCCTACCAAAACGGCATATGGCTTTATGGCTTCCAAATCACTTTCCCTTGCTTCCTTGTTCAGATGCACTTTTATCTTCAGTCTTTCCAACTCATTTCGATAGTAATCGATATGCCAGTTCACTTTTGCCTTGCCATCTGGTATCGCAGCCATAATCTCCATGCCGCCTGCCTGATCTTCTTTCTCGAATATCTCAGGATCAAATCCGCGTTTCGCAAGGGTGATTGCAGCCTCTATTCCGGCCGGTCCTGCACCGACGATGGCCACCTTTCGGCCTCTGCCATCTTCCTTTAAGGTGATGCCTTCAGATTCCCGCAGAGCCAATGGGTTTACTGTACATCCAGCAACTCCCGGGGCTGTATAATTAAAGCAATGCATACAGGAAATACAGTGATGCATCTCACCTTCCCTGCCTTCTTCCAGCTTAACCACCCACTCGGGCTCAGCCAGAAGTCCTCGGCCCATTCCAATCATATCACATCTGCCTTCGGAAAGTACCTGCTCGATGTACTCCGGATGACGCAGGCTTCCAGTAGCCATCACAGGAATTTTAACACCTGATTTCTTCACAGCCTCTGCAAGTGGCACCTTCCATCCTTCGGGTTGATTTCCATCCGCAGACATACCCAGTATATTTGTCAGGCCGCCTCCGGCGCTGACCGATATCATATCCGCTCCTGCTGCTTCCAGAATCGGTCCAGCCTCTGCCACACGCCCGGGAGTCATACCGTCCGGACTGAAGTCATTTCCATTGATCTTTACAGTCACTGCAAATTCAGGTCCACAGGTCTTCTTAATCATAGAGATGATTTCAGTGGAAAAGCGCAGACCACTTTCCATGGTTTGGGGCCCGTACTCATCCGTACGCTTGTTAAACAGCGGGGTTAGGAATTGTTCCAGCAGGTAATTGTGGGCGATATGAACCTCTACTCCATCGGCACCAGCCTTTTGAGAGCGGACAGCTGCCTGTAAAAATGTTTTCTGTAATTCATGGATTTCATCCAAACTGTAATCAGCCACCGTCTTCAGTTCTGAGATATCACATCCATAAGGGGTTGCACCCGGATGCCAGGGTTGAAACAGAAACTTTGCCCCATGTTTATGTACGGCATCCACCAGCTTTTTCATTCCCGGCAGAAACTTATCGTCATAAATACCCGGCTGCATCGGCAGCTTTGACGGACAGTCTGGGAAGGTAATACAGGCACCAGTGGCTATGAGACCTACGTGGTTTTTAGCATAATTCTCGTAATAGGCAATCTGTCTGTCGGTAATAAAGTTATCTGGTGTGGACAGATATTTGGCCATGGCCAGATACATCACACGGTTGCGTAGTTCCATAGGACCTACTTTGATTGGTTCTAGAATTTTGTACATTATTGACTCCCTCCATCATCATTCCTATAGCATCAAATAATCTCCTGATGCCCGAACTGTTATATCTGAGATTGAAACTCCCATAGGCTGATTGATGCTGTAGATAATGGCATCTACCAGATATTCGGGATGTAGTGAAAAGTATTTGATACTCTCGGGATCCAGATAATCAGGATCCGCTTTCCCTTCTGCTATCTTCTTACTGATCTCCATATAATCTTCAAACAGATTAGGGGTAATTCCCTTCGCTGCAATCGGATTAATCACGCTGCCGCTAAGCTCGGTAGCCGCACCTGTAGGTCGGATTGTAGTAACACGGATTCTCCCTTTCGTCTCCTGACGAAGTGCATCGGCCAAAAATCCTGCTCCGTATTTGGTCAGACCATATACTGCCGAACCTACTACTGGCCCATTTCCATAGATCGAAGACAGGTTTATGACATGTCCCTGTCCCTGCTCCATCATCTGATCGTAAACTGCGCAGATACCATAGAGCATACCTTTTAGGTTCACATCAATACAATTCTCCCAACTTTCCAGAGCCTTCTCATGATCTGCAAAAAATGCCAGCGGCATGGTGCCGGAGTTGTTGACCAGCACATCCACACGTCCATAGGTTTTCACAGCAAAATCTATCATATTTTGAACCTGAGCCTTGTCCGTAACATCCGTAACAACATAGGCGGCTTCCTGCCCTTTTGCTTTGATGGCCGACACAAGTTCTTTAAGCCTATCTTCCCTTCGTGCCGCACACACTACCTTTGCCCCTAAGTCAGCTGTTTTTCCAGCCAGAATTTTACCAAATCCTGAGGATGTTCCAGTGATGATGATGACCTTATCTTTTACATAATTACTCATAGCAAATCTCCTTTCTTTTTGACTGAATAGTTTTCATTTTTTCACTTCTATATTTTTATACACCGCTGTATCATTCCAGGCAAAAAAAATCCCTCCTTTCTCATTTATTGATACACATGTGTATAATTATGTGTGAAAACAAAACCTCCGCAGAGGTTATGCTCATATACAGTATTGTAGTTTAATGAGTGTCAATAGAGATTCTATT
Organism: Candidatus Pelethocola excrementipullorum; assembly: GCA_018714325.1. Lineage (GTDB taxonomy): Bacteria > Bacillota > Clostridia > Lachnospirales > Lachnospiraceae > Novisyntrophococcus > Novisyntrophococcus excrementipullorum. The sequence continues at coordinate 4,175 of DVNN01000332.1, read as the reverse complement.
GACTTATTTGCTTCTTCAACAGTTGTAATATAGTTAATCTTTTGGGTCATAGTAAAGAGGCCTTCATAGAAAACAAACATCAGATTAACGATATGATTGGGGTCTGTATCACTCTTAAGTTCCCCTTTTTCAATCGCATTTTTCACACTGGCGACTTTTATATCGTAGACACTTTTTCTATATGATTCGATTGTTTGAAATGCTTCTTTCAACTCCTCTTTTTCCGGCACCACCAGGGTTGGGGTCTCAATATCGATTCGTATGTTTCTGCTACAGTAGTAAAGGTCTTCCCGAATCAATTCCAGGATGTTTTTATCCTGATTGAATATCCGCCTGTAAGCCTGCAACTCTTTGGCTGCATATTCCTTGACACTTTCGTTAAATAGCGTCAGTTTGCAGTCAAAATGATAATATAAGGGACCACGTGATATGCCTGCCGCATCCGCAATATCCTGCATATTCGTGGCATCAAAGCCTTTTTCTGAGAATACTTTAATAGCTGTCTCTATGATTAGTTCTTTATTTCTTTGTGTTTCTTCCGGTGTCGTTCTCATAATATCCTCATTCATTAATTAATGATACATCTATGTTTAATTAAAACATATCTATATTTTTAAGTCAATACTTCTTTGAGATAAACCTGATCTTTTCGGTTTCTTTCACAGAAGAAAGTAATACCGACAGTTACAATACCTTTGTAAGCTGTCGGCATTATGATATCCTTTATATGATCGTAACAATGGTCCACTTATCGTGTTGTTTCATCAAAAAACAGGGGCTTTTCAGTTTACGTCGGTAATATTTCTCAATCACCCTTTTTGAAACAGAACCTCCCAGATACTCCAAAATCCCCGATACACCTGCATTGACAACCATCTACAATCCCCCCTCAGTCTTTGTTATCCCTTACTTTCATCATATGCTTGTCTTTAAAGGATATGCGCTAAGACAGACTTTCTTTTGTATACTACAGCACCTGGCACTCCGGGCAAAAATAGATAGTTCCACCCAGATAAGTGGACTTTTGTATCAAATTTCCGCAATAAGGACAAGGTTTTCCCACAGTCTTCTTGCTTAATTTCGTCTGATAGCCTCCCTGCTCTCCAAATAGGGTTTTCTCCGTATCCCTTCCACCTTCATCGGTCATTTTTTGAAGCACGCCTGTCAGCGCTTCGTACACCCTTTTCCAATCTGCCTCACGTAAACCGCCGATTTTCTTTTTTGGATGAAGTCCTGATTCCAGCAAGATATCCTGAAGTACACCATTTCCAACTCCGGGTATTCTCTGCTCCGTGGCCAAAAAAGCCTTGATAGACAGATTTCCGGGCGAGTTTTCAACGATGGATTTAAAATACTGATAGTCGAAGGTTTCTGTGTTAGGCATCGGCTTTTCTTTTGCCACCCAATAGTAATAATTATCATAATCCTCCGGACGGAATAGGAACATGGCTCCGTACATCTGCACACTGCAAATCAGCGAAGTTCCATCTTCAAAAGTGATTCTCATCTGATAACGGGCAGGAAGTTTTTCATCTGCCTGGAAAAACCGCAGGTTCGCCCCATCCCCTGCCACGAATCGATAATCTCCCAGATCCATCTCCACCTGGTGACCAATGCCTATGGCTTTCCCCAGAGTCTTGCCCACCATGATTTTCTGATATTCCTGAGCATCGCCTGTATACCAGGCAAAGCCATGTTTGGTATGCTCAGTCTCTACCTCGGCGATTCGTTTCCCCATCACGGTTTTATTTAACTGTTCTGCAATCGTTAAACTCTCCGGTATTTCAAGCATTTTATTACCCTCCTATACTTATTCTCGGCCCACAATTTTATAGTGTGATTATACCATTATTACACTGTTCAGTCATTTCTTTTTTATTCGTCATGTCAAGCTCTTTTATAAGTGGTAATGGATGATGATAACAACTGACCCACAGCAAAAATTAAGCCTACACTTCCGAGCAACATTGCTGGAAGTGCAGGCTCAATTATCATTAATGTAATTTTCAAATCACTGTATCATTTTTTATCGTAAGGTTTTACTTCAAATTCCTTCTTATCAAAGTCTATAAACAGCTGAAAAGCATATCCATCCTCACTGGTATCCCATATCTCCACATATTTAGGTGATACTTCGATGATGATTTCCGTATCTTCGTGGCTGTATTTGTTATAGCTTTCCCACAGATATTTCTTATAGCCTTCTTCGAATCTCCGGCCTGGTTCCTCTATTACAAGTCCTTTATTTAAGGCTATTCCTTCCACCTGAACCCCACTCCAGCATAGAGCCACCTGAGGATTTTCCAGAAGCTGCTTTGTCTTACGGAAATTTATATCTGTCTTAAAGTAAATTTTCTCATCATAGAATAGACAGCTCACATTCCTTACCATAACATAGTCATTCAGACTAGAGGCCAGCGCCATAATTTTACAGTCTCCCAACATCTCAAACATCCGCTCCACTGCGGCTTCATATGTAATTGCTTTGTCTAATGTAAACTTCATGATTATTCTCCTACTCCTATATTTTTTATCTGTTGATGATTCCTTTTAACAAATGGCTGAGTCTCTTATAAAGCAGAAAAGCCAGTACAGAGGTAACACCGTATTTGATCAAATTAAAGGGAAGCAATCCGAACACAGCCATGGTCATGGCATTTTTCATAGCAGGATTGACCGCACTGCACATGGCTATGATATCTTCCATCGTCATCCCAAATAGCTTCACATAGAAGGGAATAATCATATAGAGATTCGTAAATACGGCCACAACAGATACAAAAATGGTTCCAAAGGCCATGCCTCCAACAGCCATCTTTCTTGTCTTGGTTCTGTGATAAAGCAGTACCGCAGGCAGCACATAGGAACAGCTCAGAATAAAATTCTGAAGCTCACCGGTCCCAAGAGAAAAACTTCCCTGCATCACAAGCTGCAGTAAAATCTTCACCACGATGATCAGCAGCGCTGCCATGGGGCCAAACATAAAACCTCCCAGAATCTCCATCAGACCTGCCAAATCAAAAGACAGGAACGGGGGCATAAATGGCAACGGAAACCGGGCCAGCATCAGAACAGCACTGAGTGCACCGAAAAGTCCGATTACCGCGATTTCTTTCGCCTTCATCCTCGATTTGGTTCTTGTTTTGCATTCTTCCCTCGTTGGATTGGTAGTATTACTCTCATTCATCTGGTTCATTACTGAATCCTCCTTCAAAAAAATTAGCCCGAAACATATACAATATGTCCGGGCATAAATTCACAGAAAATGTCTTTTCTCATCCGGACTATACCGTCGGTTCTGGAATTCCTGATTCATACAGGTCACCAGATCAGCCGCTTTCGCGGGTCATGGACTATACCATCGGTAGGGAATTACACCCTGCCACAAAGACTTCGATATTCAATTTTTGAAATCAGTTTGCAGTAAACATGATCTGTCTGCTCCATTATATACCAGCCCACTAAAAATGTAAAGGTATGGTATATTATTTCAGCTCATCATTTCCTGAATCATGCACTTCAATATTACTAATTTCACAGGTCAGTTTCAGCTCTTCAGAAGATAAACTATTGGAAATTTCATCAGCCCTATTAGTAATAACTTCTCTGATATTTCCTCCCATAAGCTCTGTTTCGCTCAACCCCTCTATATAGTTTTGAAACTCTGTATGGAAAGCCAGAAGTGCATTGTCTCTTTCTACAACGGTAAATATATCTGGATTAACAATTCTGTAATGAACCGAATAAAGAGCCGAAAAAATAAAAGTATATGCCATTTCATACTCACTCTCTTGCTTCATGATTTGCAATGGCACGATTGGATGTTCTTTCCTCTCCACATAATCAGAAAAGCTAATTTCATCTCCAACCTGTTCAGCATACAGTTCATCCAAAGATGCGTTAAGTGTTACGGAGATAAATTCATAATTATCATCGTCTTCGGATAGCGTTTCCATCACCTCCGAATAGGCTTCAAATAGTTCAGACAGATCATCCTTTTCAGAGAGGGCATTGTTAAATTCTCCAACGGTTTTTGCTGCATAATTATTGGTCTTAAATGCAGTCAGTTTCTTGTAAGCAGAACTATTGTCTACGGAAGAAACAGTTCCACCTGCCCCCCTTCGGGTTTTTGGATTTACAGTAGCTGTGCTTTCACTTTTCATTATACATCCTGA
>DVNN01000331.1 GCA_018714325.1 Candidatus Pelethocola excrementipullorum | reverse complement strand
CAAGGAAAACCACGATTTTTACGCTGTTAGCCATGGCTGTCATCATGATCGCCGCTAATTTTGCCTTCGATAATTATTATGTTGTAATTGCACTTATGAGTATCGCACAGTTAGGCTATGGCATCGCTTATGCCTGTACGCCGGCACTTTATGCGGATACTATCATCTACAGCGAATGGAAGACACGTAAGAATGCCACGGGCTGGATTTCAGGCCTGCAGAACGTGCCCCTTAAAATAGCCATTGTGACCAGAGGATTAATTATTCCGGCCTGTCTGGCTCTGGCTGCATTCTCACCGGACATTGACCCTTCCACCGCTAGTTTGGAATTACAAAGGGGAATCTGTATCGGATTTATGATTATACCGGCAATCGCTCTGATTATCGGAGCCGTAATACTAATCTTCGGATTCAAATTAACGAAAGAAAATGTAACCCAATACCAGGAAGAAATCGCTTCCCGGAAACAAGCATAATTATATATAGGAGGTATTTATATGTTAACAGCTAAGGAAAACTTACTCGAAACCCTGAAACCAGGAGGTCATCCCGACCGTTTTGTCAACCAGTATCAACCCTACGTGCCTATTATGACAGATCCCGTGTATCGCTTCACCAGAGGCAACCGTGTGAAGGGTACAGTCACCAAAGATATCTTTGGTACCGAGATTGTCTGGCCAGAAGATCAGTTTGCTGCCATGCCTCATGTTACCGCTGATAATAAGGTATGTCCTGATATCACCGAATGGAGAAAATACGTGAAGGTGCCGGATTTACGCGCCCAATGTACTGATTGGAAGGATGCCCTGGAAAAAGCCGCCAGCGTGGACAGAAACGAGCAGCTGGTTCTGGGATTTATGGGTACCGGAATTTTTGAAGAATTACATTTCCTTATGGGATTTGAGGATACCCTGATGAATATGCTGATGGAGCCTGAGGATATGGCCGAACTTATTGAGGCCATTGCCGAATACCGCTTCACCTATGCCCAGCTTTTATGTGAGAATCTAAAACCCGATATCATCCTCTCCCATGATGACTGGGGTGCAAAACACAGTCTGTTCTTCAGCCCTGATGTATGGCGCGAAATGTTCAAGCCTCATTATAAAAAGATGTACGATATGATCCATAGTTATGGTATACTGGTTATGCACCATGCAGATTCCTTTATGGAGCCGATTGTAACAGAACTTCCTGAAATCAGCATTGATATCTGGCAGGGTGTAATTCCACAGAATGACATTGTCAAGATGGGGAATGAACTGCAAGGAAAGATGGGTCTGATGGGCGGAATTGACGCTGCAATTGTTGATCGCGAAGACGCTACCGAAGAGGAAATACGCGCTAGTGTTCACGCAGCTTGTGAAAAATACCGTAATGTACCAGGATTTATTCCTTCACTTACCTATGGTCTTTCAGGAAGTATCTTCCCACATGTAGATCCAATCATCGCAGATGAAATTGATCGATGCAGCAAGGAGATGTTCTAAGACGGGTACATATATCCAGCCCTCCTGCTTCATCGCAGGAGGGCTATTCTATTGAAGATAAAAAGTAATGAATTAAAACAAAATCTGAGAATCGATTTGCAGATCATCATCGACGGACTCAAAATCTCACCTGATAATCTCAAAGCTCACAGAGGCGTCGGGGTTCCTTCTCTGATTGGTCCCAGGCTTTATCAGAGCGATGCTTCTTTCCATAGACAATATGTCTATCTGGCAATGGCGAAAGAAATCCCATCCACTCCCCCTGATGAACACTGTTCCTTGATCATCATCGGCGAGGCACCCAAATCTTATTCCAGAAGCCGTTGTCACTATGTGGAAATCTATGAGAAAGTCAATATTTATTCCCTCTTTCAACAGGTTCAGCAGATATTTGAGGAGATCTATCGTTGGAAGGATCAGCTACAATATGCGTTAAACCATGATTTGGGCATTGGAGAACTCTGTAGAATCAGCCTGGATTTTTTTCGGAATCCATTGTTTATCCATGATGCCCAATTCAATATTCTGGCCTGTCCTCTCCATGTTCCTGCCATGCCTGCCTGGACTTTCAATGAACGTACCGGGATGGAGACCGCCCCTTTGGAACTGGTCAATGACTTTAAGACTGATCCTGAATATCAGCGCACCCTTGCGACTCACGGTGCCAATATGTATTCCGCCAGCCTGAGGGGACATCGCGTGCTCTACGTCAATATCTGGGGAGATGACAACCACTACCAGGGGCGGCTTTGTATCGATGAACTTCAGACTTCCCTGTTGCCGGGACAGTTCACTTTGGCCGAGTATTTCGTATCTGTGATAAAAATAGCCATGATGCGAAGAAACTATGGAATCCAGAGTTTTAACAGACCTTATGAGCAGTTCTTTGAGGACGTGTTGAGTCATACGATCACGGATACCATATCTTTGCAAAGAGGTCTCGATGCTTCGGGCTGGAAGATGGATGATTCCTATCTCTGTATCCGGCTGGTTAATGACCAAAGGAAGATTGGATATCTATCCATCATCAGCACCTGTAATTATATAGAAGGAAAACTTTCAGATACGGTGGCATTTCCCTATAAGGATGGTATTGCGATTTTGGTTCGAAATGCCGACCAACAGGACTACATGCCCCAGATTTCTTATATCATCCGGGAAGGACTTCTAAAGGCAGGAGTCAGCAATATGTTCCATGATTTTAAGGATGCCTATTACTACTACCGTCAGGCCGAACTGGCTCTGGAATACGGCTCGAACAAAAATCCGACCATCTGGTGCCACCATTTCCTGGACTATATCCTGGACTACATGCTGTCTCGCGGTACAACAGAACTGCCTGCACATGTGCTTTGTCCGGAAGGACTGATGTACCTCAAGGTGTATGATTCGGAAAATGACACCCAGCTCTATCAGACGTTACAGGTATTTCTGGATAATGAGCGACATGCCACGAAGACGGCCAAGGATCTCTTCATCCACCGAAGTACTCTCTTCTATCGCCTGGATCGGATTTTGGAGATTCTGAATCTGGATCTGGAAAACCAGAAAAACAGGCTTTACCTGCAGATGTGCCTCCATCTGTTGGAAGACTAAACTAGAGTCTTAGGGTACACCTGTGGAAAACGTAACTCATACTTTTTGTACGTTTTCCACAGGTGTACCCTAAATTTGTTATTGACTTGCGGCCGAAAATCTTCTAAGGTATATTATGTAAAAACAAAGTTACGGAACTTCATATCCGTATCTTAGAACACTGGAGTGACTAAAGATGAACAAAAAAGAAATCAGCGAAATCAAAAAGTTATTTACCCCTTCACACTGTGCGATTACCCGCATCTGCGGCTGTTATGTGGATGCAGAAAAGAATCAACGCATGAAGATGAAAGACGCATTTCTCTCTTTGCCTGAAGAAGAAATGTTCAAATATTTTAATATTTTCCGAAAAGCCTTATCCGGCTCTGTCGGTAAGAATATTATGAATATGGAATTCCCTTTGGAACAGGAAGCGGAGGGAGGAACCCAGGAGTTCCTTCTGAAGATGCGTGACAGCGAATTAAAGAACGATGAACTCATCGAAGAATTCTATCAGCGAGTAATGGAAACTTATATCTACGGGGAAAATTACTATATTATACTGATACATGGTGCCTATGATGTACCGGGACGTGCATCTGATAATCTGGATATGGATGATGCCTCAGACTACGTCTACAACTTTATCCTCTGCAGCATCTGCCCTGTTAAATTATCAAAACCAGGCCTTTGCTATAATTCGAATACCAACCATATGGAAAACCGGATTCAAGACTGGCTTGTGGAAGTGCCGGATACCGGTTTCTTGTTTCCGGCATTCAATGATAGAAATACAGATATTCATAATCTGGTCTATTATGCTAAAAATCCCGAGGTTCTGCAGACTGACTTCATAGATCAGTTCCTGGGATGCCGCACCCCTCTTTCAGCTAAGACCCAGAAAGAGACCTTCCAGAATCTGATTGAAGAGACGCTGGAAAACACCTGTGATTTTGAGACTGTAATGAATATTCATGAAAATCTCAATGAGTTGATTGAAGAACGAAAAGAAGATCCCGAACCATTGGTATTGGACAAGCAGGAGGTCAAGAAGCTTTTTGCCAACAGCGGAGTGGATAACGAGAAGTTGGAAGAATTCGATACCCATTACGAATCTCTGGCAGATGAAAAGACCAGTTTCGTAGCCGCCAATCTGACCAGCGCCCGTAATTATGAAATCAAGACTCCCGATGTAGTCATCAAGGTTGCACCGGATAAAGCCCAGCTTGTGGAAACCAAAATCATCAATGGCGTTCCCTATATCATGATTGAGGCCACTGATCTGGTGGAAATCAACGGCATCACAGTTCGTACGCCGCGCCCCGAAGAAGGCAGCGGGTCATAACCATCTGTTATAAGTAGTTGATTTCACCTATTCCAGCAGTTATTTCACGGATGTTGCCGTAATTTTGACAGTTCTGTAGAATTAAGCGTGAAAAAGGCATTTTCCACTTTACGAATTGACAAGTTTGTGAGAAAATAGACATAGTCCGTAAAATGCCATTTTTACGGGATTACATATTTCAAGCTAACATTGAAAGGAGTCAAACGAATGATTTATTCACACGAAGTAGAAATGATGTGTCCGGTTGCTCAGGGCGTACATCACGGTGCAGCTCCGATTCCGGAACAGGCAAAATGGGTAAAAGCAAAAGAAGTCAAAGATATTTCCGGTCTTACACATGGTGTGGGCTGGTGCGCTCCTCAGCAGGGAACCTGTAAGCTTACTCTCAACGTTAAAGAGGGTATCATTCAGGAAGCGCTCGTTGAGACCATTGGATGTTCTGGTATGACCCACTCAGCTGCGATGGCATCTGAAATTCTTCCAGGTCTTACTATTCTGGAAGCACTGAACACAGACCTTGTCTGCGACGCTATCAATACAGCAATGAGAGAATTATTCTTACAGATCGTATACGGAAGAACTCAGAGTGCATTCTCTGAAGATGGACTTCCTATCGGTGCAGGTCTGGAGGATTTAGGTAAAGGACTTCGTTCTCAGGTTGGTACCATGTACGGAACATTGAAAAAAGGACCTCGTTACCTTGAGATGACCGACGGTTATGTAACAGGAATCGCCCTTGATGCAGATGATGAGATCATCGGCTACAAATTCGTAAGCTTTGGAAAAATGATGGATTTCATCAAAGCCGGAGACGATGCTAATACTGCTTTTGAGAAAGCTCAGGGACAGTATGGACGCGTTGACGATGCTGTTAAAATCATTGACCCGAGAAAAGAGTAGGAGGACGAGAACATGGCTTTATTTGAATCATATGAAAGAAGAGAAAAACAGATTCTGGCAAAGTTAGCTGAGTACGGAATCAACTCTGTAGAAGAATGTGCTGAAATCACCAAAGGTGTTGGCATTGACGTTTATCAGATGGTAGAAGGCATTCAGCCAATCTGTTTTGAAAATGCAAAATGGGCCTATACAGTAGGTGCAGCAATCGCAATCAAAAAAGGTTGTAAAAAAGCTGCTGATGCTGCTGCTGCAATCGGTGAAGGACTTCAGGCATTCTGTATTCCTGGTTCCGTGGCTGATCAGCGTAAAGTAGGTCTTGGACATGGTAACTTAGGTAAGATGTTGCTGGAAGAAGATACTGAATGTTTCTGCTTCCTGGCTGGACATGAGTCATTTGCTGCTGCTGAAGGTGCTATCGGTATCGCAGAAAAGGCAAACAAAGTTCGTAAACAACCACTTCGTGTTATCTTGAATGGTCTTGGAAAAGACGCCGCTCAGATCATCGCTCGTATCAACGGATTTACCTATGTTGAGACAGAGATGGATTATAATACAGGCGAAGTTAAAGAAGTATTCCGCAAAGCTTACTCCGAAGGACTTCGTGCTAAAGTTAACTGCTACGGCTCCAACGACGTAACAGAAGGTGTTGCAATCATGTGGAAAGAAAACGTAGATGTTTCTATCACAGGTAACTCCACCAACCCAACACGTTTCCAGCATCCAGTTGCAGGTACCTACAAGAAAGAGCGTCTTGAAGCTGGTAGGAAGTACTTCTCCGTTGCTTCCGGCGGTGGTACAGGTCGTACACTTCATCCGGACAACATGGCAGCAGGTCCTGCTTCTTATGGTATGACAGATACTATGGGACGTATGCATAGCGATGCTCAGTTCGCAGGTTCCTCTTCTGTTCCTGCTCACGTTGAGATGATGGGTCTCATCGGTGCTGGTAACAACCCAATGGTTGGTATGACTGTTGCTGTTGCTGTTGCGATCGAAGAATCCGTAAACGCGTAACTTTTAAGGAAATACAGTAATTCTAGTACATCTAAAAAAGCATCAAAATAATGTACTAGTAGCGTAAAAAATGAAATTTTATTCTGAAGTAAATACGTGCCATTTTGCACAAAAAAGGGGTGAAACAAAAATACTTTAATTAGCATTTTTGTATCACCTTCTTTTTCTACCACTACTGTAAAGAAATACCACCCTTGGATTTCTTTACCTTTTATATGCACTTTAATAAAACTGAATAATTCAGTTGATTTTTATGCTGTTTTGATTGGAAATAGATGTTTTTCTAGTCTATCATTCTGTATTTTTGAGTGTAACTTATTGATGTGTATCCCAAACATAAATAAAATAGCGAGATTATTCAATGCTTGATAATATGTAGTATTGCTCTTTATCGCTTCGTTAAAATTATATTCAGAAAGTTCAAAAAACTCTTTATTTTCTTCGATTTCGTACTTTTTTTCATAGCAAGTTCCCAAGTTGTTATATATGTAGCAAAGTCCTTTTACCTCCATTCTACTCGCAGCTCTGTTAAAATAATCTATAGCAACATCATAATTCCCTTTTCTAAG
>DVNN01000330.1 GCA_018714325.1 Candidatus Pelethocola excrementipullorum | reverse complement strand
GAGTTGATTAAAATCAGTGTACTGCAGAATTGTATGGATGATCCCAAATCCATGGCACAGACATTAGCAGAACGGACAGGTTCACAGGTTGTCCAGGTGATTGGCAAGAAGATCGTCCTTTACAAAGAGGGCAAAAAAGAGAAAAAGAAGATTGAGTTGCCGAAGTAAGAACAGGCGGTACCTAGAATATGAAGAATAGAATTGGAATTATGGGTGGAACATTTGATCCCATTCATATTGGGCATCTGATTCTGGGAGAGGCTGCTTATGAGCAGTTTGGCCTGGATGAAGTCTGGTTTATGCCAGCCGGTAATCCTCCCCATAAGAGGAACAGAGCGGGATGTGCCAGCGACGCTCAGAGAGCCGAGATGGTGAGGAGAGCCATCGCATCCAATCCACATTTTGTACTGTCTATGGAAGAGATGAATGAAGACGGATATAGTTATACCTATCGCACGTTGGAGCGTATAAATAGCCTTTATCCCGAGACAGACTTTTACTTTATAATTGGGGCAGACTCCTTATTCGATTTCGATACATGGAGAGAGCCTCAGCGGATTGCGGATGCATGTAAGATTGTGGTTGCCACAAGAAACCAGATTAGCACTGAGTTGTTTGACACCGTTTTGGAGGAACGCAGAAATCAGTTTCATGGATGTTTTCTGAAGTTGGATACACCAAATCTGGATATCGCTTCCAAAACCATACGAAATTGGATTAGAGATCATCAGACTATCCGGTATTATCTACCTGATGAGGTGCGTAGATACATCATAGAGAATAGGATTTACGAGGTTTAGGGGATGGATTCATCAAAATACGACTTGCTTAAAATCACAAAGCAATTAAGAAAAAAATTGGATGTAAACCGATTCAATCATACCATAGGAGTCATGTATACAGCCTCAGCCATGGCCATGGCCCATGGTTTGGATATCCATACAGCGCAGGCTGCAGGTCTTCTCCATGACTGTGCAAAATGTATTCCGGACAAAAGGAAACTGGATTTATGCAAAACGTATCAGATTCCAGTGACTTCCATTGAGGCTGAGCATCCATTTCTGCTACATGCCAAGCTGGGAGCCTATCTGGCCAAGGCGAAGTATAAGATTACAGAGCCGGATATTTTGAGTGCCATAACCTGGCATACAACCGGAAGACCCAATATGTCAGAATTGGAGCAGATTATCTTTATTGCTGATTACATCGAACCAGGTAGAGATAAAGCACCCAATCTTGATGAAATCAGAAAACTGGCTTTTAGAGATCTGGATGAGTGCACGTATCGGATTCTGAAGGATACGGTTGCGTATCTAAAAGAAAAGCCGAATACCGTGGATGAAACCACGGAAGAGGCATTCCTATACTACAGTAATCATCATAATAGTAAAGAAGAGTGAGGTAATTTATGAATCAATCAAAAGAAATGACGCGTCTTGCAGTTGCAGCGTTGGAAGATAAGAAAGCCAGCGAGGTGAAAATTATTGACATCGAACACATCTCCACCCTTGCAGATTATTTTATCATCGCAAGCGGTACGAATCGTAATCAGGTTCAGGCCATGGCTGACAGTGTGGAGGAGGCCTTGAGCAAGGCTGGATATGAGCCAAAACAAATCGAAGGATACCAGAATGCCAACTGGATTCTTATGGATTACGGCGATATCGTACTTCATTTATTCGATGAGGAAAATCGGTTATTCTACGACCTGGAACGAATCTGGAGAGATGGAAAGTTAATTGAAAAAGAAGCGATTTAATTAATAGCAGTATTTAATATATGTGAGAAACAAACAAAGTTCAGGCATGGAAAAGAAATTTCCATGCCTGAACTTTGTTTGTCTGCTCTTGAGAAAGAGTCTTTATTCTGATATTGTGTTATCTGAAGAAACGGAAGACTCCTATTACTTTGCCCAAAACCTGCAACTCACCATACACCAGGATTGGTTCCATGGTATCGTTCTCAGGCTGGAGGCGATAATACCCCTTTTCTTTATAATAGGTCTTAACTGTGGCGGAATCCGCAACCATTGCAACCACCATCTCGCCATCCATTGCGGTAGAACGTTGTTCCACCAGAACAAAATCCCCATCCAGAATGCCGGCATTGATCATACTGTCACCCTTTACCTGCAACATGAAGGTATCTGCATTTGGTAGATGTGAAGTAGGAATGGGCATATATTCTGTAATATTCTCCACAGCAAGCAAAGGCTGTCCTGCCGCTACGGTACCTACTACTGGAACCTGTACCAACTCCAGCTCAGGCGTAGGGGCTCCACTTTCGAACTGCTCAATTCTCTTACGATTGAATTCCTCGTCGGTAATCTCTATTGCACGTGGAAGGGTGGGATCCCTGCGGATAAATCCGTTCTTCTCCAATGTTTCCAAATGTGCATGTACGGAAGACGTTGACTTTAGACTAACTGCTTTACAAATTTCACGTACTGAAGGAGGGAAACCGCGGTTGATAATCGTCTCTTTCAAATAATCCAGTATCTCCTGTTGTTTTTTACTGATTGTACCATTGGCCATATGTATAAACTCCTCCCAGGTTGACTTCTTTTAAAAAAATATGTATTAATATAGTTATTATAGCAGATGATGGTTAAATTGGCAAACACATTTTCGGAATACCTGTTCGATAAAAGCATCGACAGTATGAGCTTTTCTTAATTCTAAATATGGAAAGTACTTTGATTCAGATTAGATTATGATATAATGATGATACCAGGGTC
>DVNN01000329.1 GCA_018714325.1 Candidatus Pelethocola excrementipullorum | reverse complement strand
ACTATCATACAATTTACCTCTTTCCTTAAGCATACATAGAGCGTACTTTTCTGTAATAGTAATATTATTCATAGTATTTTCTCCTTCATTATTTCAAACAAGTGTCAGTTTTTCGCTTACTACTTACTACTTACTACTTACTACTTACTACTTACTACCAGTATATCAAAAAAAATATGTTTTATCAAATCTTTTACTAAAAATAGACACCTCATTTTTGAAGTGTCTACCTTTACAGATAAAACTTAAATAGTATTTTTAATAACTTCTTAAGTATTTTGATGTATGCATGTACATACTTTTCGAAATAAACATAGTTAGATATCTGCTTTTTAACACCTATATGGAACGTCACTTTCATTTTGTTTCAAAGTATCCTATAAGAGCGATATGTATTCTCTCAGGTGTTTCATTTCAATCCAGTGCCCTGTCATCAGTTTGAAAATATGCACCTACTAAACTAATTATTTCCATTAAAAAGCAAAACATTGCCAATACTATTTTTTTTCTTTTCATTTTAATCAATTCAGCTTTGAGCTGAGCCCACATCACGATTCCTCCCACTCATAAGAATTACAATTGATATCATAAATACGATTATGATAGAAACACATCCCCATCCCGCCCTGTATAAGGAAAGTTTTGAATTATAGTGAACGATCGCCAAACTGGCGGTAATAGGATAAATATTCACAAGTTTGGTGTTGGCCACAAAGATACCACATATTCCTGCTGCAAAGGCCAAAACAGCATCTCCTAAATAATTGTTTCTTTTCAGCGATGCCAAAAGAACGATGGGCAGCACTGACACATAGCATCCAAAACTTGTCATAATAGTTCTAAAAAAATTAGTCAATATGGAAAAAAGTGTGTACCCTAGAATCTCTGAAATTATTACAGTGATTCCAAAGTTTGTTATTGCAACAATCAACATAAGAAGAAAATTTGTGATAATTTTGGCGACCATCATTTTTCGATATGTCACACCGACTACCAAATTATTTTTCAGAGTATCATCCATATACTCCCTATTTATTGTATACCCAGCCATTAAAGTCAAAAGTGCTGGAAAAAATAATGTCACATTATTCCAGATGACACCATCATTTAATTCCTGAAACCCACGCTGGGTTCCTTCTGCTCCAAGAAGCTGTATCACCGCCAATACTACAGAGCAGAAAGAGCCTAATATTACAATACTTAAAATAGAATTTCTTTTCAGTTTTATACACTCTGCTGCTACCATTTTAGGCATATGCTCACACCTCCCGGTTATTTAAGATACTTGTTGTCAGCCCAATAGATACAACACTCATAAGAACAATAGTTCCAATGCAATAGGGCAAAGTTACAATCCACTCTGAAACTCTTCCATTCCCAGCTGTATTGATAAACTGGGGGTTATTGGAGATATATGGTAGCGCCCATCGGAATACAGTCGTTAGCGGTAACGGAAATCTCACCATTTTTAAGGATGATATAAAAGAAACTCTTGTAAGCTGCTCCATATCAACCTTCGTTGTCAAAACCTGGCCAGTGCCGTATTGAGCATCTGTTCCTCATCTGGCGTGATCTCTTTTGCGAATGTTTTCGCAACATTCCGAAATGAAAGGCCATAAGCTACATCTGGAATCATATCCACTTCCGTCATTTTTGAAAGAAAAGCACGAATATGTGGATTATTCAATAGTTCCTCCATAGTGGAATCTATGCTGTATGTCTTCTTCAAAGGTTCCGATGCTTCGTACAAAACTTCATATTCTCCCGCCTTTATGTAACAGATACCCTTTTTAACATCTTCAAACAACGGGTTCTCCGTATCTGCATACACCGCTTCCTTCGCATAGGGAAGAATGACTTCTGCCCTGCCTCCGAATGGAACTGTAACGGATACTTTGATTTTATTATTACCCAATATCTCCCATCCACACTGATAGCATCCGCTTGCTGAATCATAAACAGCTTTTACATATTTTAGTTCATTATTTATCTGGGGACAGATCCGCATCACTCTACCTCCTGGCTTCTGCTCTGTCAGATCAATCCCAGCGGCATGACGAAAGATCCACTCCAATACGGCCCCATATGAATAATGATTCAGACTGTTCATTCCTGTACTTGATACATGACCATACTCATCCAAAGAATTCCATCTCTCCCACACCGTTGTTGCCCCTAGCTTCACTTCATGGAGCCAGCCTGGATATTCTTCGTTGAGCAACAATCTGTATGCCTCATTCGTCATTCCATGATCGGTCAGGACATTGCATAACAGTGGCGTTCCTACAAATCCAGTATTTAATTTATTTTTATTCTGTCTGAGAAGTTTTTTCAGCATTTTTCTTGTCAGATCTTCGTCCTTGGACAGATGATATTTTAAAGCAAGGACAAGCCCCGTCTGTGTATTTACCGCACATCTGCCTGTTCCAGTGAAATATTCCTCCTTCACCGTCTGCCATTGCCGATCTGCAACTTCCTGATATTCCTGTCTTATTTTTTCCAATCCCAGCACTTCTGCTGCTTTTGCAACTATCTGAGCACTCACTGCATAGTAAATGTCAGCAATATACGCTTCATCCGTAGCCCCATACACACTGTTCGCGCCAGCACCTGTTCGGTCAAGAGCCAGCCAGTCTCCATAATGGAACCCCTGCCTCCATCCATGGCGATCTCCGTCAATCTTCCGAATATAATCCACCCACGCTATCATACTTTCCATCTGGTTCTCCAGTATTGTCCTGTCTCCACTGAACACATACACATTCCATGGAATAATGCATGCAGCATCTCCCCATGCGCTGGAACATTTCGTTGGACCGAATGTGGGTATGATCTCTGGCACCATTCCATCTGCCAAAAGCTGCTCCTGATACATGTCATATAGATATTTCTGATAAAACGCATATGTATCTGCTAGATAACTCGCTGTGGCGGAAAAAACCTGTGTATCTCCTGTCCACCCCATCCGCTCATCTCTTTGCGGACAATCTGTGGGTACATCCAGAAAATTTCCCTTCATTCCCCATTCAATATTAGAGATTAATTTATTTACGAGATTATTTCCTGTCTCGATCGCCCCGATACACTCATAATCACTATAAAGAGCAAGTGCCATAAAGTCCTCGCATGAGAGTTCCTTAACCCCAGTTACCTTTACATACCGATAACCGTAGTATGTGAAATGTGGGATGATCACCTGTTCTGTTCCATCGGAGATATAAATATACTCCGAAAGTGCGGTCCTTAAATTCTCATTGTAGAAACAACCATCCTGAAGTACTTCCCCAGTCTGTATTCTGATGGTCGTTCCTGCTGGTTCATGTACGCGGAACTTGAAGATCCCCGTTATCTCCTGCCCCAGATCAAACACAGTCTCCCCTGCAGGCGTATGGACCAGTTCCACTGGCTTTATCTGCTCATGCACCACGACCGAAAGAGAAAGCCGTTCCATAAGTCTCCCTTTGGGTGTCCCCGCAGACAGTGCGGCTGTCTCCAGCAAAGGACTTAGTGTATCATCTCTCCTTTCTCCATCATAAATATTAGAAAAGCTGATATTACTCCTTGTCACTGTCCATGTCTCATCAGATCCTATCACCTCTTTTGCACCATCTTCATAATCTATGTGTACTTCTGCAATCAGTTTCCATGAGTCTCCATAGTACTCTTTCCCTTCTGGATCGCTGAACCCAAAACGGCCTTTGTACCAACCATTGCCAAGAAGAACAGAAAGGATTCCCCCTTCTGCAATCTGTTCCGTTATATCATATGTCTGATACTGTAGCCACTGATCATAATTGTTGCAATACGGAGTCAAATACTCATCCCCGATCTTTTCCAGAACTTCTGAATTATCCTGGATAAAACGTGCCTCATACAGCCCCAATCCACAAATATACAGCCTTGCCCTGTTCACTTCTTTCACAGGAGAAATTCTCTTTGAAAAAATCGGATGGCGTTTTTCACTGCTGTCACAGGTGATCCATTCTCCTGTCCAAGGTTCATCCATTTTGGCAGTCTCAAAGAACTGCACATCTGATTCGATCACTTCCTCCTCATCTGTGACCACAATGACTTTCCAATAATATCTTGTGTATGGTCTGACTTTAAATTCCACTCTTGTGGCGAGACTATCCAGATCTGCCTCCCCTGTATCATGACAGATATCCGCAAATTCTTCATCAATGCTGATTAGAATTCTGGCATATTTCTGCTTCTTTCCTCTACATTCTTTTACCTTCCACGAAAATACAATGGTATCCATATAAAACCCTATTGGGTTTTTGATATGATTTGTTTTGGTAGCATAAATTTTTCCCATGCTGATCCTCCTTCTCTCCTCCCACTTATTCACTGATGCTTGTTTCTGACCGTTTTTCCCTCAATAGGCGTGTCTGTTCATCCAGTTTTTCCTTCGTGATCGGATAGCCTTTTGAGAAAATCACGATCGCTGCCACATTAACAATCGCTGGCAATATCAGCACACAGATGATGATCATATTGATCACGCCATCATTTTGCGTTGCCGCCATACTGTCAAATCCTGCAAACTGGAGCAGATACCCTGGGATCGCACCGCCGATGCCCATTGCACACTTAGAAACAAAGCTAGAAAGAGATGCAACAGCACCTTCTGCCCGGATTCCCATAGATAATTCGACGTAATCTGTATTGTCTGCCTGTATTCCATAATTGAGTGGTGCTGCAAAGCCAGCTCCTACTCCTCCAATCAATACAGAGATCATAAGAAGAGCAGTACTCCTCACATCCAACAGACGGATGATCTGTGCAAGTCCTGCAATTGCAAGTCCAATGGCATACATTTTTTTCTTCCCGAATTTTCCGATCAGGCTTCCAACGACCATGGTAGCTGGAAAAACAGTAATGCACATAACAAGCGTAACGATGGATCCTAATTTTAGATCTCCCAAAACATATGTATAAAAATATGTATTTGCCGCACTTACAATATTGCTTCCAATCGAATAGAGCAGCACAGCAAGGAATGTGATATATACTGGCTTCTGCCTAAGAATCCTGAACAGTTCCTTGAATGAGTAACTGTTCTCCATCTGCGGTTTTACACGTTCTTTCACTCCCAAGGCTCCTATAATAGAGAAGAAAAAAATCACCGCTGTCATGATCAGGACCAGATTGATGTATCCCTGTTTGTTAGATGTATCTCCAAGAATCAACGGAGCTGCCACACCTATCACAAGTGCCCCGACCACATACGCAAGCCCTTTGATCGAACTTAAGGTATTCCTTTCTTTCATATCTTCTGTCATAACTGGTAGAAGACTGTTCAGTGAAATATCCATGATTGGGAACAGCACTCCAAGCAGAATATACGATATATATGCGATTGCGAGTTTCCCCGATGTGGATATCATCGGTCCAAACCAAAGCAATGGGAAATTCACACTGCATAGAATCGTCCCCACGATCAATGTCGGTCGGAAATGTCCCATCTTTTTGGTCGGAAGATGGTCAATCACAAATCCCACCAACGGATCGTTAATAGCATCCAGAAAACGTGCGATTAAAAACAAGGTTGCGCAAGCTGCAGGACTTAGACCACATATATTGGTGTAAAAGATCAGTAAATATCCGTTGATTAACGTCATAATTGGGATATTTCCGAAATTTGCCATTGCAAACGACAGTTTTTCTCTCATTTTTATCTTGTCCCGATTCATAGTTTTATCCTCTCTTTCCTTCTTCTGTACACAGGGAATTTAACTCCACTATTATCTGTTTCATCAATTCTTTCATGTTTCTCCTCATTATTAAATCCTCCTCAATTAAATATAGTATCACCTGTTATCTATAAATTTCCCAAAAGGAAACATGACTCTGTCCCCCCCCCGTTCTTTTAAAGCCCCTTATCGTTTACAGGAGCAATAGATTTCAACGCATTGGCCTTCCTTTTCTTACTATTATGTTACTTTATAAAATCTTAAATTACATCAACCAAACTTAATTGATTTACCGACCAAACTTAATAAATGTTCAAGATTACCCTATACACATTTATACCAAATATGGTATATTTTAGACGTGGAATAAGTAATCCACTGATGGTTCTAACCACAATTCATTCACATCCCCCGAAAAGGAGAAGCAATATATGATGACACTATCCGCCTTGAACCAATATCTGAAACAACACTCACTCGAAGAAACACAGCGTCTAAACGGTGTAAAAAAGGATTATTCCCAATTCCCTGTTGCTAAGGGTAAATTTGATACTCCTTGTTACCGTTTTGACGCAAACCTTGAAGATCTGCGTTCCTTATTTCTTTCAAAGAAAGTTCTTCCAAGCTATTACAACTTTGCTGTTATAAAACAGGATCGTTTTGAGGACGTACCTCTGCATATCCATGACTGGCTAGAACTAAACTATATTTATTCTGGTTCTTGCACAATGACTATAAATAATACTACATTTAAACTAAAAGCAGGTCAGATGGTCCTGATTGGCCAGAATGCGCCCCACTCTATCAAGAGATGTTCAGAAAATGATATCATCATCAATTTCCTACTGACACGTGAGTACCTAAACGGAACTTTTTTCGAACGGCTGTCTCAGGATAATTTCCTTACCCACTTTTTTATCGAGGCTCTGAACACAACAATGCAGGACAGCAGATATATC
>DVNN01000328.1 GCA_018714325.1 Candidatus Pelethocola excrementipullorum | reverse complement strand
CAGCCGATTCAGCAGATCGCCCAGGTGACCAACCTGCTTCAGTCTTCGGCGGCTGCGGCTGAGCGTGTCTTCGAATTCCTGGATGAGGACGAAGAGATAGAGAACGTGGAACATCCGGTTTCCATCGAGGGGCTGAAAGGCGAAGTTACCTTTGAACATGTGGCCTTTGGTTATAATCCGGAGCAGATGATTATCCATGATTTCTCTACCCATGTAGAGCCGGGACAGAAGATCGCGATCGTAGGTCCAACGGGTGCCGGAAAGACCACTATGGTAAAACTGCTGATGCGGTTCTACGATGTGAATAGCGGTTCCATCCAGGTGGATGGCCATGATATCAAAGACTTTAACCGGAATGAACTTCGGGAAATGTTCGGAATGGTACTCCAGGATACCTGGCTGTTCTCCGGCACGATTATGGAGAATATCCGTTATGGACGTTTTGATGCCACCGATGAAGAAGTTATTGAAGCTGCCAAGGCTGCACATGCTTACAAATTCATCATGCAGCAGCCCGAGGGATTCCAGACACTTATTAACGAGGAATCCAACAACGTTTCACAGGGGCAGAAGCAGCTGATCACCATCGCCCGAGCAATTCTGGCCGATAACAATATTCTGATTCTGGATGAGGCGACCTCATCCGTGGATACACGGACGGAGATCTTGATACAGAAAGCCATGGATTACCTGATGAAAGGCAGAACCAGCTTTGTCATCGCCCACAGGCTTTCCACGATCAAGGATGCCGATACCATTCTGGTCATGAAGGATGGAGATATTATCGAGCAGGGCAACCACGAAGACTTGATTGCGGCCGGTGGATTCTATGCACAGCTTTACAATAGTCAGTTTGAAAAAGTTACAGCTTAAGATTGAATGAAAGACAGAATAGGTGTTGCGAAAAGATGATTTTGCATCACCTATTTTGTTGTTAAGAATTCAGGGCTAATTGTGAAAAATATATGAAAAGAATTGCTTATTCTTCGAAAAGAGGTTATACTTTCAGAGAAAAATAGGAACAAGAGAAAGGAACACAATGAAAAGAAGATTAAGTGTATTTTTTACAGTGATATTGTCGGCAGCCTTGTTGGCTGGTTGTGGAAGCAAGAATATAGAGGGAGATGCCGGAAGTTCTGCAAGCACCGGAAGCAGCAGTACCTCTACCAGCGAAGCAAATCTGCACCATGTGGAAATCAAGGTCAAAGACTATGGAACCATTAAAGTCGAACTGGATGAAGATGCGGCACCGATAACCGTGGAAAATTTTATGAAGCTGGCGGGAGAAGGCTTTTATGACGGATTGACCTTTCATAGAATTATCGATGGGTTCATGATCCAGGGAGGAGATCCCCTGGGAAATGGAACAGGTGGCTCTGATGAGAGTATTAAAGGCGAGTTCTCTTCCAACGGGGTAGAAAATGATATCTCACATGTGAGAGGAACGATATCTATGGCAAGATCTCAGGTAAAGGATAGTGCCAGCTCCCAATTCTTTATTGTACATAAAGACAGCCCACATCTGGATGGCGACTACGCTGGTTTTGGCAGTGTGACGGAAGGGATGGAAATCGTGGATCAGATCTGTAAAGATGTACAGGTAGAGGATAGTAATGGAACTGTCTCAGCTGAGAATCAGCCGATCATAGAGTCGATTACTGTAGTCGATTAATAATTTATGATAATAGTCTTGCAACTACTACTCATCGAATGTTGTAGCTTCTTCTGTTTTATGGTATGCTAAGGGAAAAGAAAACAGATGGAGGGTTAAGGATGAAGAATATTCTTGTGGCACAGTCAGGGGGGCCTACTGCGGCCATCAATGCGACATTGGCTGGCGTTATTACCTGTGCCTATAGTTCCGGGATAACAGGAAAGGTGCTGGGTTCTTGTAACGGAATCCAGGGTGTATTGGAAGAGCGGTTTGTTGATTTGCGGGATAAGGTGCAAAGTGCACAGGATATGGATCTGTTGTGCCAGACGCCGGCAGCAGCGTTGGGATCCTGCAGACTCAAACTCACAGAGGAACAACAGTATGAGCAGATCGTTGAGGTGCTTCGCCGGAATCAAATCAACTGCTTTATCTATATTGGCGGAAACGATTCGATGGATACCGTTCATAAGCTTTCTGCATATTGCAGTGAGCATGGGATTGATGACATCAGTGTGATCGGAGCACCAAAGACGATTGATAACGACCTGATGGGTACCGATCATTGCCCGGGATTCGGTTCAGCGGCTAAATATATATCGACAACATTTTCCGAGCTGGAGAGGGACTGCCATGTATATACGATGAAAGCCGTTACGATTGTTGAAGTCATGGGTAGAAATGCCGGATGGCTGACAGCGGCATCCGCTCTGGCACGTCTGAACGGTGCAAAAGGACCGAACCTGATTTACCTGTGTGAGACAGATTTTGATAATAGTAAATTTATTGCCGATGTAAAGCAGGAGTTGGAGACGTGTGACAGTGTCGTGGTAGCTATCAGCGAAGGAATTAAGGACAAGGATGGCCGCTATGTGTCTGAGCAGGTGCAGAGCAGCGCGGTGGACAACTTTGGACACAGCTATATTGCTGGCTCTGCGAAGGTACTGGAAAACCTGGTACGTGACGAGATTGGATGCAAAGTTCGCTCCATCGAGTTGAATCTGATGCAGAGATGTGCAGCACATATCGCCAGTGCAGTGGATATTCAGGAGTCCAAGATGCTGGGGATGAGAGCATGTCAGGCGGCATTGGAAGGAGAGACAGGTAAGATGGCGGCTGTGATCCGAAAAGGAGATGCACCTTATACCGTAACCTATGAGACTGTTCCTGTAAGCCAGGTTGCCAATGCAGAAAAGAAGGTTCCGGCAGATTTCATCACTCCAGACGGCCATGATGTGACAGAGAAGATGATTAACTATCTGAAGCCTCTGATTCAAGGGGAGAATACTGTGATCTACGAGAACGGGATTCCAAAACACCTTGCTTTGTATTAATTTTATAAAGGATATTGTGATTCAGGGGCCTTACAAATGTGTATAGCCCCTGAATTTTGTTTGTTGTATGAACTTGCCAGGTTTTTCTTCTGGTAATTGTTTCATAATTTGTCAGTTTCGACAAGAAAGACGTTGAAAATTTATGAAAAACAAGATATTATTATAATTGGATTTAATTTTGTAAAAACGCGAAAGCGTATCATATGTTAACTAATTTAGATTTATGGAGGTCAGAAGAATGAGTAACGTTACAGCTAGCGGCGCGAGACAAAGAATTGATTCTTTGCTTGACGCAAATAGTTTTGTTGAAATCGGCGGACTGATTACGGCCCGCAGCACGGACTTCAACATCACTGCAAAAGAGACACCTTCTGACGGTGTCATTACCGGTTACGGTGTGATTGACGGTAATCTGGTTTATGTATACAGTCAGGATGCCTCCGTGCTTGGGGGAACAATAGGTGAGATGCATGCGAAAAAGATCGTAAGATTGTATGACATCGCCATGAAGACTGGCGCACCTATCATAGGCTTAGTGGATTGTGCCGGACTTCGCTTACAAGAGGCAACGGATGCGTTGAACGGATTTGGTGAGATTTACATGGCTCAGGCAAAGGCTTCAGGGGTAATCCCACAGATTACCGCTATTTTTGGTACTTGCGGCGGAGGCATGGCACTTGTTCCCGTGCTTACTGACTTTACCTTTATGGAAGAGACAAAGGCGAAACTATTTGTGAATTCACCCAATGCTTTGTCTGGAAATATCGACAGCAAATTAGATACTGCGAGTGCAGGTTTCCAAAGCGAAGAGGTTGGAATCGTGGATGTTTTAGGCAGTGAGTCCGAAATTCTGGCTCAGATGCGTGCTCTGATATCCATACTTCCTGGAAACTTTGAAGATGATTCCGTCTTCGAAGCATGCTCGGATGATTTGAATCGTTCTTGTGCAAATCTGGAAAATTGTATCGGTGATACTGCAATTTTACTCTCACAGATCAGTGACAATTCCACATTCTTTGAGATGAAAAAGTCATATGGAAAAGATATGGTGACCGCATTGATTAAATTAAATGGCACCACCGTAGGCGCTGTTGCAAATCGTAGCGAGATCTATGATTCCGAAGGCAGCCTGACGGAGTCTTTGGAGCCGGTGATAAGTGCAAGAGGTGCGGAGAAAGCAGCTGAATTCGTACAATTCTGTGATGCATTCTCAATTCCTGTGCTCACTGTTACCAATGTCAAAGGATTTAAGGCGACCAAGTGCTCTGAGAAGAAGATGGCGAAAGCTGCTGCAAAACTCACCTATGCATTTGCCAACGCCACCACTCCCAAGGTGAACCTGATTACAGGACAGGCTTACGGCAGTGCTTATCTGACCATGAACAGTAAGTCCATCGGCGCGGACATGGTATATGCATGGCCAAATGCTCAGATCGGTATGATGGATGCCAAGGCTGCAGCTAAAATCATGTATGGAGATACAGATGCCGTGACAATCAACGAAAAAGCCGCAGAATATGCCACATTGCAGAACAGTGTGATGTCAGCTGCGAGAAGAGGTTATGTGGATACAATCATTGAGCCGGAAGATACCAGAAAGTATGTGATCGGCGCATTTGAGATGCTGTTTTCAAAGAGAGAGAATCGTCCGGATAAGAAACACGGCACGGTTTAAGCGAGGAGGATGAGATGAAACAGACATGGAAAAAACTATCAAGTCTCTTTCTTGCCCTTGCATGTATGGTGACCCTTTTTGCCGTTCCTGTAAATGGAGCGATAGATGAGAATTTAAAAAGCAGTATCGTTCGAAGTCTTCAGTCCATGGTGGCTATGATGGCCAATTACTCGGAAGAGGAAATGCTGACCCAGATTGAGAGTGCGGACAGTGTGTTTCTGAATTCTATGGTCGAGCAATATTACGATGCGGTGGAAGAGGCGGGCGCCTTTCAGGAAGTGACAGCCAGCGATATAGTGGTTGATGAGGAGAAGCAGGTTGCGACAGTCACGTTAAAGGTTGCGTTTGAAAAATATAATGGCGAAATTACCGCAGTATGTAAGTATGAGGGCAGTAATTCATCAAGTTTTGATGATATATGGTCCGCATTCAGTTTGGATATGGATTATCCAATCAGTGCGTTGCTGAAAAATGCAGGTTTGAATACTGTTATGGGTGTGGGAATTGTGTTCATCGTGCTTATATTTTTAGCATTCGTCATCTACCTGTTAAGGTATGCGAATAAAGGCGGCAGCGAGGAAGAACCAAAGGGTGAATCAGCATCATTGGAGCCGGTGACAGAATCCATTGTATTGCCCGTGGTTGAAGTTCCGGATGTCGATGAGGAAGTTGAATTAGCCATTGTGCTTGCTACGGCAATTGCGGCATATGAGGAAGAGAATACAAGTGGAGACGGATACGTTGTCCGTTCTATCAAGAAGCATCAAAATAAAAAATGGAGAAGAGTTTAGGAGGAATTGGAAATGAAAAATTATACAATTACAGTCAATGGAAATGTCTATAATGTAACAATAGAAGAAGGAACGACAGCAGGTGCTCCGGTGGCAGCTCCGGTTCCTACCGTAACACCAGTGGCTCCTGCCCCTGCCCAGGCAGCTCCGGCAGCAGCACCAGTGCCGGCAGCGGCCCCGGCTCCAGCAGTTTCAACCGGCGGAGCAGGCGCTTTGGAAATTACAGCTTCCGTTCCAGGTAAAATCTGTAAGGTCGTGGCCAGTGCAGGACAGGCAGTGAAAGGCGGGGATACCGTAGTGATTCTGGAAGCCATGAAGATGGAGATCCCGATCGTGGCTCCTCAGGATGGAACGATTGCAGGAATCAATGTTTCCGTAGGTGATTCTGTAGAGTCCGGTGATATGTTGGCAACCATGGACTAATCAGATCTATTATACGAACCGGGAGGTAAATAAGATGTCTTATATTACAGATACACTTACTAATTTACTTCACCAGACTGCATTTTTTAATCTGACATGGGGTAATTATGTGATGATTCTCGTGGCCTTTGTCTTTTTATATCTTGCAATCAGGAGAGGATTTGAACCGTTGCTGCTGGTACCGATCGCATTTGGTATGCTGCTGGTGAATATCTATCCGGATATTATGGCGAAGCCATATGTGGATGCCAATGGCATCGAACATGCAGGCGGACTACTTCACTATTTCTACGTTTTAGATGAATGGAGTATTCTCCCGTCTCTGATTTTTATGGGTGTTGGTGCCATGACTGACTTTGGTCCGCTGATTGCCAATCCCATCAGTTTTCTTATGGGTGCAGCGGCTCAGCTTGGTATTTATGTGGCTTATTTCCTTGCCATCTTTATGGGATTCAATGGAAAAGCAGCGGCCTCTATCTCCATCATTGGAGGGGCAGACGGACCGACCTCTATTTTCCTCTGTGGCAAATTAGGGCAGACGAATTTGATGGGGCCGATTGCGGTGGCGGCGTATTCCTATATGTCGCTTGTGCCGATCATTCAGCCGCCAATCATGAAACTGCTGACTACAGAAAAAGAAAGAAAAATCAAGATGGAGCAGCTTCGCCCGGTTTCAAAACTGGAGAAAATCCTGTTCCCAATCGTAATCACTGTTGTTGTTTGTATGCTTCTTCCATCCACCGCACCATTGGTAGGAATGTTGATGCTGGGTAATCTGTTCCGCGAGAGCGGCGTTGTAAAACAGCTTCAGGAGACCGCTGCCAATGCGATGATGTATATTGTGGTAATTTTGCTGGGAACCTCTGTAGGAGCAACTACCAGCGCAGAAGCATTTTTGAATCTGGATACGCTTAAAATTGTTGTTCTGGGTCTGATTGCATTTGCCTTCGGAACCGCAGGCGGCGTTTTGTTGGGCAAGCTGATGTGTAAGCTGTCCGGCGGCAAGATTAATCCGCTGATTGGATCCGCCGGTGTTTCTGCGGTGCCGATGGCCGCCAGAGTTTCCCAAAAGGTAGGAGCAGAAGCAGATCCCACCAATTTCTTGTTGATGCATGCCATGGGACCAAACGTGGCCGGCGTTATCGGAACGGCCGTAGCAGCGGGAACCTTTATGGCGATTTTTGGAGTATAACGGATTTGCAACCATTGTAATGATGGGGCATACTTGAATTAGGAGGAATTAAAAATGGCTGAAATAGAAAAGAAACCGGTTGGAATTATGGAGACCGTGCTTCGTGATGCGCATCAGTCTTTGATCGCAACACGTATGACTACGGAACAGATGCTTCCAATCGTCGATAAGATGGATAAAGTTGGATATCATGCCGTAGAATGCTGGGGAGGCGCTACATTTGATGCTTCCTTAAGGTTCCTGCATGAGGATCCATGGGAAAGATTACGTAAATTACGTGATGGATTTAAGAATACTAAACTGCAGATGCTATTCCGCGGACAGAATATCCTTGGATATCGTCCTTATGCCGATGACGTAGTGGAATATTTTGTTCAGAAATCTGCGGCAAATGGAATCGACATTATCCGTATTTTTGACTGTATGAATGATTTGCGCAACCTGCAGACCGCGGTAAATGCTGCGAACAAGGAAAAAGCTCATGCTCAGGTGGCTCTTTCCTATACGTTAGGAGATGCTTATACCCTGGAATACTGGACGGACATGGCCAAGAAGATTGAGGATATGGGTGCAGATTCAATCTGTATCAAGGATATGGCTGGCCTGCTTGTTCCTTATCAGGCCACAGAGCTGGTTACGGCCCTGAAAGAAACCACAAAACTTCCGATACAGCTGCATACACATTACACCTCTGGTGTGGCGTCCATGACCTATATGAAGGCTATAGAGGCGGGCGTTGATGTGGTTGACTGTGCGATCTCTCCGTTTGCTATGGGTACTTCACAGCCTGCTACAGAGGTAATGGTGGAAACATTTAAGGGAACACCATATGATACTGGTTATGACCAGGGTCTGCTGGCAGAGATTGCGGATTATTTCCGTCCAATGAGAGATGAAGCCCTCGATAACGGATTGCTCAATCCGAAGAACCTGGGTGTAAACATCAAAACTCTGCTGTATCAGGTTCCGGGCGGTATGCTTTCCAACCTGACCAGCCAGCTGAAAGAGCAGCATGCGGAAGATAAATACTATGATGTGCTGGAAGAGGTACCACGGGTTCGTAAGGACCTTGGCGAGTGCCCTCTGGTAACACCTTCTTCTCAGATTGTGGGTACTCAGGCTGTGTTCAATGTCATCATGGGCGAGCGTTATAAGATGGTGACAAAAGAAACCAAAGATGTACTAAGCGGCACATACGGAGCAACGATAAAACCTTTCAATCCGGAGGTTCAGAAAAAGTGCATCGGAGATGTTGAACCGATCACCTGCCGTTATGCGGATCTGCTGGACAATGAGCTGGATACACTGGAAGGTGAGATGGCACAGTACAAAGAACAGGATGAAGATGTTCTGACCTATGCATTGTTCCCACAGGTTGCAACTGACTTTTTCCAGTACAGAGATGCACAGAATACAAAAATAGACGCGAAAGCGGCCGATAAAGAGGATGGGGCATATCCAGTTTGATAGAGTTACCTATCTTATATGTCGGTTAAATAAGATGATGTTGGGGTCAAAAGGTATTTTGCCCCCATGATACTACGGATTGTTCCGCACAAAAGTGCTCTCACATCTTCGCTCCGCTTCGGTCGGTGCTAAACGAGTGCCACTGGCACTCAGCACCCTAAAACATTCGAAATCAGCCCTATTCGGGCTACTTTCTCATGTTTTGCGGGTCCCAAACTCATGCTTTTTCATGCAAGCATGAAACGCATGACCTTTTCACCCTGGTATCATAAGATTAAAAAGTTCCGGTCCACAATGGTTGGTCCAGAACTTTTTAAATTTTGCAAGTCCAACTCTTTTTTCTTGCACTTCCCCTAAAATATGTTATGATAATAAAGTGAATCAGAGCTTGTCTGCTATGTGGAATTTTAAGAAATCAACCGCATTAGCAGTTTCTATAAAAGTGAGAACAGAGGGGAAGATCATGGAACAACCAGATAATCTGCTGAACAGACTGAATCAGCAGTACAATTCTTTAAGTAAAGGCCAAAAGCGGTTGGCTGATTTCATATCAGATCATTATGATAAAGCCGTGTTTATGACGGCAGCAAAGCTAGGTGCAGAGGTAGGGGTTAGTGAATCCACAACCGTGAGGTTTGCCACTCAACTGGGTTATGCCGGCTTTCCTGAATTTCATCGTGCGTTGGAAGAATTGGTGCGTAACCGGTTGAATTCCATACAGCGGATGGAAGTGACCTATGGAAGAGTTCCACAGGAAAAGATTCTGGACAATGTGCTCCAGTCCGATATAGAAAAGATTAAACTCACACTGGAACAGACGGACAGGGAGACCTTTAATCTGGCGGTAGATACAATTCTACATGCAAAAACAATCTATGTCGTGGGAATCCGCAGCTGTGCTCCGCTGGCCCAATTCTTAGGTTTCTATCTGAATCTGATTTTTGAGGATGTACGTCTTTTGCATACCAGTAGTTCCAGTGAGCTCTTCGAACAGATGATTAGAATTAGTGAAGAGGATGTCATCATCGGCATCAGTTTTCCCAGATATTCCATGCGGACTTTAAAAGCCATGGAATTTGCCAACAATCGGAATGCAAAGGTTATCACCTTAACCGACAGCATCCATTCGCCGATGAATTTGTATTCGTCCTGCAATCTGCTGGCGAGAAGTGATATGGCTTCCATAGTGGATTCCCTTGTGGCTCCGCTGAGTGTGATTAATGCCCTCGTGGTAGCCCTCTGCATGAAGAAGCAGAACGATGTGATGCATACACTGGAAACCATGGAAGAGATCTGGGATGAATACCAGGTTTACAGCAATGATGAAATCAATTATATCGATGATAAGGTCAAGATGAAATTTATGAAACTGGAGGAAGAGGATGGCTGAGATACTAATCATAGGTGGAGGCGCCGCCGGCATGGCCGCAGCGGTGTTCGCTGCTGAAGCCGGTCATACCGTGCAGGTGTTTGAACGCAATGATAAACTGGGCAAGAAACTTTTCATTACCGGAAAGGGCCGCTGTAATTTCACTAATGCCTGCGGGATAGAAGAGTTGTTTGCCAATGTGATCTCAAATTCCAAATTTTTATATAGTGCATTTTATGGATTTACAAATGAAGACGCCATAGGATTTTTTGAACGATTGGGAGTCAGGACTAAGGTGGAGAGGGGGAATCGCGCCTTTCCAGCTTCGGATCATAGTTCGGATATCATTCGATCCATGGAACAGCGGATGAGGGGGCTGGGAGTGAAGATTCATCTGAACACCAGGGTGAGTGAACTGTTGTCAAAAGAACAGAAGGTATATGGTATCTTACTGGAAGATGGCACTAAGATTCCAGGCGACAGAGTGATACTGGCCACGGGTGGCTGCTCCTATCCGGTGACTGGCTCCGATGGAGATGGATATCAGATGGCAAAAGGTCTTGATATACCTGTCAAGACTCTCAGACCGGCGTTAGTGCCCCTGGTGGTAAAGGAGGATTATATCCCCATGCTTCAGGGACTATCCTTACGTAATGTAACTTTAAAGATTCAGGATAAAAAGAAAGTGTTGTATGAGGAGTTTGGGGAGATGCTGTTCACCCACTTTGGAATCAGCGGACCTCTGGTTCTTTCGGCCAGCTCCCATGTGGGAAGTAAGCTGGAAAAAGGCCCCCTCAAGGCGTTCGTCGACCTGAAGCCGGCACTTTCTCTAGAGCAAATGGACAACAGGTTGGTGAGAGAATTTGAAGCAGGTAAAAATAAGCAGTTTAAGAATGTGATTCAGGGACTGTTTCCGTCCAAATTGGTTCCGGTGATGCTGGCACTCTCTGATATTCCAGCTGAGAAAAAGGTGAATGTGATCACAAAGGAAGAGCGGCAGGCATTTGCGGCCTTAATCAAAGCTTTTCCTATGACTATCCTGAAGACCAGAGGGTTTGGTGAGGCGATTATTACCCAGGGTGGAATAGATACCAGAAGTATCAATCCTTCCTCCATGGAGACGAAGAAAGTCAAGAACCTCCATGTGATCGGTGAGGTGTTGGATCTGGATGCTCTCACGGGCGGATTTAATCTTCAGATTGCCTGGTCGACGGCTTATGCCGCGGTTCAGGGGCTGGACGAAGATTAATAGAAACAGGAGGACAATTGATGAGTATTAATATAGCGATAGATGGACCTGCGGGTGCAGGGAAAAGTACGATAGCCAAGAGGGTGGCTGAGAAACTATCATTTATCTATGTGGACACAGGTGCCATGTACCGTGCGATGGCATTATATATGCTCCGCGGTAGGGTGGATATTAAAGATGAAGCGGCTGTAACCGATATGTGCAGTAATGTACACGTGGGTATCACATATGAAGATGGTGAGCAGAGGGTGCTGCTCAATGAGGAAGATGTCAGCGGTCTGATTCGTAGCGAGGAAGTGGGCAATGCAGCCTCGGCTGTAGCGGTGTACAGCGCTGTAAGAGCCAAGCTCCTTGAGTTACAGCAAAGCCTTGCCAGGACTCATAACGTGGTGATGGACGGAAGAGATATCGGTTCCGCAGTTCTGCCCGGTGCACAGGTTAAGATTTATCTGACCGCCAGCGTCCATACGCGGGCAGAACGTAGGTATAAAGAATTGGTGAAAAAGGGTGAAAGCCCCGATATTCAGGTGATAGAACAAGATATTATAGACAGGGATTATCAGGATATGCATCGAAAGATATCTCCGCTTTGTCAGGCGGAGGATGCTGTCCTCATAGATTCTTCCCGGCTATCCATCGATGGGGTGGTGGATCGTATTTTGAATATCTATAAGGAGAGGTGCTGCTAATGGAAGTTACACTGGCTAAGACAGCAGGTTTTTGCTTTGGGGTGAAGCGTGCGGTGGATCAGGTTTATGAACAGGCGAGCCAGGAAGGCCAGTCGGTCTATACCTATGGCCCGATCATTCATAACGATCAGGTGGTTCATGATTTGGAGCAGCGTGGGGTTCAGGTCTTACACGGTCTGGAAGATCTGGAACAGATCCAGGAAGGAACTGTTATCATCCGTTCTCATGGAGTGGGCCGGGAGGTCCAGGAGAAGATCAAAAGCAAAGGGCTTCGCGTTGTGGATGCCACCTGCCCCTTTGTGAAGAAAATCCACCGCATCGTGGAAGAACATAGCAAAGATGGCGTCTATATTATCATAGTTGGAAATGACAACCACCCTGAAGTAGAGGGAATCAAAGGTTGGTGCCGGGGACCAGTCTCCGTTGTGGAGGAACCGTCAGATTTGGAAAAAATTCCTGATTTGACCGGTCGAAAGGTGTGTGTCGTGTCACAGACGACATTTAATTACAACAAATTTAAAGATTTAGTTGAAAAATTCTCGAAAAAGAGGTATGATAGTAGTGTTTTAAATACTATCTGTAATGCTACAGAAGAAAGACAGACGGAAGCAAGGCAGATAGCCGGGCGGGTAGATGCCATGATTGTCATTGGTGGAAAGCACAGTTCCAATACCCAAAAGCTATATGAGATTTGCAAGAAAGAATGTAAAAATACTTACTTTATAGAGACACTCGTTGATTTGGATTCAAAGCCTTTTCAATCATTTCGTCACGTAGGTATTACAGCAGGGGCTTCCACCCCAAATAAAATAATTGAGGAGGTTCAAAAAAGATGTCAGAATTAAGTTTTGAACAAATGTTGAATGAGTCATTTAAAACAATAAGAAATGGAGAGGTAGTTGAAGGTACTGTCATCGACGTAAAAGAAGATGAGATTATCCTTAATATCGGATACAAAGCCGATGGAATTCTTACGAAGAATGAGTATTCCAATGACCAGAGCATTAACCTCAAAGATATTGCTAAACCTGGTGATACAATGGAAGTTAAGATATTAAAGGTAAATGATGGCGAGGGACAGGTTCTCCTGACCTACAAAAGACTGGCTGCCGAAAAAGGCAATAAGAGGCTGGAAGAGGCATTTGAGAGCCGTGAAGTACTGAAAGCAAAAGTTACCCAGGTGTTGAACGGCGGTTTAAGCGTTGTGATAGACGAAGCAAGAATCTTTATTCCTGCAAGCCTGGTATCCGACTCCTACGAAAAAGATCTGTCCAAATATGCAGATCAGGAGATTGAATTTGTTATCACAGAGTTCAATCCTAGAAGAAGACGTATCATCGGCGATAGAAAGCAGCTGATTCTTGCAGAAAAAGCAAAACTGCAGGAAGCGTTGTTTGCAAGAATCAACCCAGGCGATGTTGTGGAAGGAACCATCAAAAATGTTACCGATTTCGGTGCATTTATCGATTTGGGTGGAGCTGATGGTCTGCTTCATATCTCCGAGATGTCTTGGGGACGTGTTGAGAATCCTAAGAAAGTATTCAAGGTTGGAGAGCCAATTACGGTTCTGATCAAGGATATCAACGGAGACAAGATTGCTCTGAGCTTAAAATTTGAAGATGAGAATCCATGGCTGACAGCTGATGAGAAGTATGCTGTGGGCAATGTGGTTGAAGGTAAGGTTGCACGTATGACTGACTTTGGTGCTTTCGTAGAACTGGAGCCTGGTGTGGATGCACTGTTGCACGTATCCCAGATATCTCATGAGCATGTTGAGAAACCTTCTGATGTATTGTCAGTAGGCCAGGTAATCACTGCTAAGGTTGTTGATTTCAATGGTGAAGAGAAGAAGATTTCTCTGAGCATGAAGGTTCTTGAAGCTGCACCAGAAGCAGAAGAGTTTATAGAAGAGTAATTTCTTCCAGAGTTGTTATTAGGACAGGCACCCGTTATGATACGAGTGCCTGTTTTTTTTCGTGCGCCCGGCGGCGCACGTTTCTAACCGGTGCAAGTCCGGAATCCGCCTGGTGGTGGGAAGGATATAGCCGAAGGCAAGGGTGTCCATCGTGAGGTGGAATCTGAAGGAAGCCGGATGTGGGGA
>DVNN01000327.1 GCA_018714325.1 Candidatus Pelethocola excrementipullorum | reverse complement strand
GAAGGAATCTGGGCGGGTGAGGAATCTGAGTGAGCATGGAAATTAAGTGGAGAAGGAATCTGGGCGGGTGAGGAATCTGAGCGAGTATGGAAATTAAGTGGAGAAGGAATCTGAGCGAGTATGGAATTTAGGTGGGTAAGGAATCTGAGAGAGCACGGAAATTAAGTGGGGATGGAATCTGAGTGAGCACGGAATTTAGGTGGAGAGGGAATCCGAA
The DNA here is from genome assembly GCA_018714325.1 of Candidatus Pelethocola excrementipullorum. Taxonomy (GTDB): domain Bacteria; phylum Bacillota; class Clostridia; order Lachnospirales; family Lachnospiraceae; genus Novisyntrophococcus; species Novisyntrophococcus excrementipullorum. Next base: position 17,744 of record DVNN01000327.1, on the reverse strand, counting down.
TGAGTTTGGAATTTGAGATGGGTATGAAAAGGAGTGGGTATAGAATCTGGCGGATAGGGAGTGGAGTGAGTAGGAGGATTGGGGGATAGAAGGCTGGTGAGATGAGGAGTTAGTTTAGGGGGAGGGGATGGGTGGTATGGTTTTAAAAAGGGCCGCAATCTTGGTTAAGGATTGCGGCCTGGGGGTTATTGGTATTTGGGTTCGCAGGTTAGGGAGCAGCCTAGTCTTTGGAACATTTTTTTGTCGACCTCGGAGAGCATTACGCTGGAGTGGACCTGGCAGCCTTGGAGTCGGGCTAGTTGGGTCAGGGCCAGTTTGGCGTCGTCGCTTCGGGCGGCGGTGGTGGAGAGGGCTATTAGTACCTCGTCGGTGTGGAGACGGGGGTTTTTGCTGCCCAGGTATTTGATTTTTAGGGTTTGTATTGGTTCTATGGCGGTCGGCGAGATGATGTGTTTCTCGTGGTCGATTCCGGCCAGTTCTTTTATGGCGTTTAGAAGGAGGGCGGCGCTGGGGCCCAGTAGGTCACTGGTTTTTCCGGTGATGATTTTTCCGTTTGGAAGTTCCATGGCTACAGCGGGAGCTCCGGTGGCCTCGGCGCGAACCAGGGCGGGGGACACGGTGCTTCTGTCGTTGACTGTGATGTGTTCTTGTTTCATCAGCAGTTCAATCTTAAAGGCCTCTTCTTCCAAGCGGGTTCCGGCGGCGATTCCATCTACGGCATGGTAATATCTTCGGATAATCTCCTGTCTGGAGGCCTGACGGCAGACCTCGTCATCTATGATGCAGTTTCCGGCCATGTTTACGCCCATATCGGTGGGGGATTTGTAGGGGCTCTCTCCGAAGATTCGTTCAAAGATTGCGTTGAGCACCGGGAATATCTCCACGTCACGGTTGTAGTTTACGGTGGTTATGCCATAGGCTTCCAGATGGAAGGGGTCGATCATATTGATGTCGTTCAGGTCGGCTGTGGCCGCTTCATAGGCCAGGTTCACCGGATGCTTTAGCGGCAGGTTCCAGACTGGGAAGGTTTCGTATTTGGCGTATCCTGCATGTACCCCTCTTTGATGCTCGTGATAGAGCTGTGAGAGACAGGTGGCCATTTTACCGCTTCCGGGTCCCGGGGCGGTAACGATAACCAGAGGTCTGGTGGTTTCTATATATTCATTTTTGCCGAAGCCTTCATCGCTGACAATCACAGGAATATTGCTTGGATATCCGGGTATCGTGTAGTGGATGTAAACTTTGATTCCCAAGTTTTCCAGTCGCTTTTTGAACAATGTGGCGCTGTGTTGTCCCGAGAACTGTGTGATGACCACGCTGCCAACGTAGAGGCCCTTGCCCCTGAACTCGTCCACAAGGCGAAGGACATCGCTGTCATAGGTAATTCCCAGGTCACCGCGTACCTTATTCTTCTCTATATCGGAAGCACTGATTGCCATGACAATCTCCGCCTGGTCAGCCAGCTGCATCAGCATACGAAGCTTACTGTCCGGGGCGAATCCCGGCAATACTCTGGAAGCATGGAAATCATCGAATAATTTTCCACCAAATTCCAGATACAGTTTGTTGTCGAATTGATTAATTCTCTCTTTGATATGCTCGGACTGCATTTTTAGATATTTTTCATTATCGAATCCTATTTTCATGCTGTTACTCCTACTTTTATCCCTGTTTTTATTTGGTATGGTATCTTACACCGGCAATAGAATTAAAAAGTGTAATACCGGTGGTACTAAAACAATGTTATCTTGACATAATCTATGCCCTGTTTTCCAGTATACCGTTCTCCGGTTATGAGGGCAAGGGTTTTGAGCTATGTTTTTAATTTTGCAATATAGTATGAGTTTTTGAGGCAGAAGTATATTTTAATTCCCTTAGGGAATCCTTAGTTGTTACAAAATAGTCAATCGTTGATTTTAGTTTAGAAATGAAGTATGATAAAAAAGTCAGGATAAATGGATTTGGAATTATGGGAACCCCCATCTGAGACACAAGTTAATAGTAAAAGGAATTAGAGGAATATTATGTCAAGTCATGTTTTAGAAGAGGCAATACGATGCCTGAATTGTAAGAAACCATTGTGCCAGCAGGGATGTCCGGTTCATACGCCGGTGCCTAAGATGATAGAGGCGTTCAGACAGAATCATCTGAATCAGGCTGGTGAGATGCTGTTTCAGAATAACCCCTTGTCTCTGGTCTGCTCTCTGGTGTGTAATCACGAGAGACAGTGTGAAGGCCATTGTATACTGGGGCGTAAGGGAAGCCCTGTCCATGTCAGCAGTATAGAGAATTATATATCAGATTCATATTTTGATAAGATGAAGATTGAATGCGCTCCGCCCAATGGAAAGCGGGTGGCCGTAATCGGAGCGGGTCCTGCGGGAATTACCATAAGTTTTGTGCTTGCTAAGATGGGTTACAGTATCACCATCTTTGATTCTCGTGATAAGATTGGTGGAGTACTTCAATATGGAATCCCGGAATTCCGTCTTCCAAAGACCATATTGGAGCGGTATCGCAGAAAACTTTTGGAGATTGGTGTTAAGATAAGGCCCAATGCGACCATCGGAGGGGCTCTTGAGATTGAAGAGTTATTCCGGGATGGATATCAGAGCATCTTCGTAGGAACGGGTGTCTGGCGTCCCAAGAAACTGGGAATTCATGGGGAAACCCTTGGAAATGTGCATTTTGCCATAGACTATCTGTCTAATCCCGATGCCTTCAGCCTTGGTTCTACCGTGGCCGTTATAGGAATGGGCAATTCAGCCATCGACGTTGCACGTACGGCACTGCGTAAAGGTGTTCAGAATGTCACTTTGTATGGCAGAAGTGACCATACGGCTGCCAATGAAAAAGAGTGTGCCTATGCAAAACTGGATGGTGCCCAATTCGAATATCATAGACAGATTCAGGAGATTACCGATGAAGGTCCTGTATTCAGCAAGGTGTTGTATGATGAGGAAGGGAATTTCTCCGGATATTCCGATGAGACAGAGTTAATAAAGGCAGATTCTGTCATTATAGCAATCAGTCAGGGACCCAAGAACAAATTGGTTACGACCACAGAGGGACTGCATGCGGCCAAGAATGGGCTGCTGATCGCCGATGAGGAAGGAACCACCACACATTCAGGCGTATTTGCGGCAGGTGATGTAGTACATGGTGCCAAGACCGTAGTTGAGGCAGTGGATAATGCGAAGAAAGTAGCAGAGGCCATGGACAGATATATGAACGGACTGGAGTAGATGTTTTGATAACAGAGAGGGAAAGGAGCTAGAGATATGGAATATAAGAGGTTTCAGGACACTTTGATTCTTCGTATCGATCCTGGAGAAGAGATTTTGGAAATCTTGAAACAGGTGGCCGAAAAAGAGCGGATTAAACTGGCCGAGGTCAGTGCCCTGGGAGCAATCGGGGAATTCACAACAGGTGTTTTTGATCCGGATAAGAAGCAATACTATTCCAATGATTTTAAAGGCCATTATGAAATTGTATCCCTTACGGGAACCATCACTGAAATGGAGGGTGGGTGTTATCTACATATCCATATGAGCGCCGGAGATGGGGCAGGCCATGTGTTTGGCGGCCATCTTAACCGGGCGGTGGTAAGTGCTACCAGCGAGATGGTAATCCGGGTGATTGACGGCCATGTTGGCAGAAAATTTGATGATAAGATTGGCCTGAATCTTTTTGAATTTTAAATACAGGATGGACGAGGTCCCTCAGGAAGGTGTCAACTGACATTGCTTCCTGGGGGATTTACGTAGAATGGCCTGTTTCACGGCAAAAATCATAGGAAATCGGCCTGGTGTTAATAGGAAATTTACAAAGTTTTAATTGCTTATCCTAAGGATATACTTTATAATAAAATGATTGGAACAAGGAGGAAAAGCATGAGTTTGCCAGAGGATAATAATAACGGACCTGGCCAAGGTAACGGCGGTCCGAAAAATAAACAAACATTTTTAATCATAATCATATGTGTTCTGCTCAGCCTGATTTTCATGGGTGTTTTCAGCAATGTGATAAATCATTCCACCTCTAAGGAGATAACCTATGATAAATTTCTGAAGATGGTTGATAAAGGTGAGGTTAAAGAGGTATCTATCGAGTCAGGAATCCTGACCATCACACCAAAAGAACAAAAGTATGAAGGTCTGGAAATCACTTTTTCCACCAATTTGGTGGGAGATGAAGATTCTCTGAAGGATCTTCTGCAAGAAAATGGTGTTAAGTTTGAGAAGAAACTTCCGAATGCCACCAGCTCTATCATTGGGGCTATTTTGAATTTTCTGATACCTGTGGTTCTGTTGGTAGTAGGCTTCAGCCTGATCATGCGTATGATGAACAAAGGCGGAGGCATGATGGGCGTAGGCAAGAGTAAAGCCAAAACCTATGTACAAAAGGAGACCGGTATCACATTTAAGGATGTGGCCGGACAGGATGAGGCCAAGGAATCTCTGCAGGAGGTTGTGGAATTTCTGCATAATCCTGACAAATATACAGCAATCGGAGCAAAACTTCCCAAGGGTGCCTTGCTTGTAGGCCCTCCGGGAACCGGAAAGACCTTGCTCGCAAAGGCCGTGGCAGGAGAGGCACATGTGCCGTTCTTTTCCCTGTCAGGTTCTGAGTTCGTTGAGATGTTCGTCGGAGTTGGTGCTTCCCGTGTCAGAGATTTGTTCGAGGAAGCCAAGAAAAATGCACCATGTATCATCTTTATCGATGAGATTGATGCAATCGGTAAAACCCGTGATACGAAGTTTGGAGGCAATGATGAGAGGGAGCAGACGCTGAATCAGCTGTTGGCGGAAATGGATGGATTTGACACTTCCAAGGGCTTGTTGATACTTGCGGCTACAAACCGTCCGGAAGTTCTGGATCCCGCTCTTTTAAGGCCTGGCCGTTTTGACAGACGGGTCATTGTGGATCGTCCCGATCTGAAGGGCCGTGTTAACATATTGAAAGTGCATGCCAATAAGGTGGCACTGGATGAAACCGTGGATTTTGATGCCATAGCCTTGGCAACCAGCGGTGCTGCCGGATCTGATCTGGCTAATATGATCAATGAAGCCGCTATCTTAGCGGTTAAGAACGGAAGAAAAGCCGTTTCCCAGAAGGACTTGTTTGAAGCTGTGGAGATCGTTCTGGTTGGTAAGGAGAAGAAGGATCGAATCCTCAGCCAGGAAGAGCGTCGTATCGTATCTTATCATGAGGTCGGCCATGCTCTGGTCAGCGCATTGCAAAAGCATGCTGAGCCGGTGCAGAAGATTACCATCGTCCCCAGAACCATGGGTGCGCTGGGATATGTTATGCATGTGCCCGAAGAGGAGAAATACCTGAATACCAAGGATGAGTTGGATGCCATGGTTGTGGGTCTGCTTGCCGGACGTGCCGCCGAAGAAATCGTCTTTGGCAATGTTACAACAGGAGCTTCCAATGATATTGAGAGAGCCACGGCAATTGTCCGTGCTATGATAACACAGTATGGTATGTCCGAGAAGTTTGGGCTTATGGGCCTGGCATCTCAGGAAAATCAGTATCTGGATGGCAAATCTTATCTGAACTGTGGTGATGCGACGGCCACCGAGATTGACCATGAGGTGCTGGATACCATGAAGGTTGCCTATGAACAGGCGAAGGCAATGCTGATGGAAAACCGGGATGTGTTGGATAAGATAGCTGATTACCTGATTCAGAAAGAAACCATAACGGGAAAAGAGTTCATGGAAATTTTCTATGAGGTAAAGGGGAAACCGGAAGAAGAAAAGAAAGAGATAGAACAAAAAGAGATAGAACAAAAAGAGACTTCAGAAACCGTGGATTCCACCGAAGAAAAGGTTGATCGTGCGGAAGTCGAATCAGACGACATCCCCAATGTCTGAAGTAGAGTTCCTATTAAAGATAATAGTGATATCGTAAAATAGAGATATAAAGAAGTCCCTCAGGAAAAGATGTTTTATGATTTCCTGGGGGATTTGTGCAGGAATTCGAATCATGTACATATTCGGATTAAGAAAATGAAGGAGAGCAGAATGGTTTTTGATATTGAAGAAGAATTGAAGAAACTGCCGGCAAAACCAGGGGTTTATCTGATGCATGATGCCAAAGATACCATTATCTATGTGGGTAAGGCCATCAGCCTGAAGAACCGGGTCCGGCAGTATTTTCAAAGCAGCAGGAATAAGGGGCTCAAGATTGAACAGATGGTGCCCCAAATAGCCAGATTCGAATACATCGTGACCGATTCCGAGCTGGAAGCCCTGGTGTTGGAGTGTAATCTGATTAAAGAATATCGTCCTAAGTATAATACCATGCTGAAAGACGATAAATCCTACCCTTTTATCAAGGTGACGGTAGGCGAACCCTATCCCAGAATCTTCTTTGCCAGAAGGATGAAAAAGGATAAATCCAAGTATTTCGGTCCCTATACCAGCGCGTTGGCGGTGAAAGAGACCATAGAACTCCTGCGGAAATTGTATCAGATTCGTGCATGCAACCGGAGCCTGCCCAGGGAAATCGGCAATGACAGACCCTGTCTGTATTATCACATCAAACAGTGCCAGGCTCCCTGCCAGGGCTATATCAGTCAGGAAGAGTATCGGATGCAGGTGGACAAGGCCCTGGATTTTCTCAATGGCAATATGAAAGAGGTATTGAAAGATCTGGAGGAAAAGATGTTGGCGGCTTCCGAGGATTTACGCTTTGAAGAAGCACGGGAATACAGGGATTTGATTGATAATGTAAGGAGGATCGGAGAGCGTCAGAAAATCACCAGAAGTGATGGTGAGGATAAGGATGTTATCGCTCTGGCCGTTGATAAGGAAGATGCTGTGGCTCAGGTATTCTTTATTCGTGATGGAAAACTGATAGGAAGAGACCATTTTTATCTCCGGGTGGCAACAGAGGATACCAGAGGGGACATCCTCCAGAGTTTTATCAAACAATTCTATTCTGGAACCCCATTTATCCCCAAGGAACTGATGTTGTCCGATGAGATTGAGGAACAGGCGGTTCTGGAGGAATGGCTGACGAAGAAACGCGGTCAGCGTGTCCGGATTCATATTCCAAAGAAGGGGCAGAAGGAAAAACTGGTGGAGCTCGCTCAGCGAAATGCCGGAATTGTCCTCAGCCAGGATCGTGAGAAATTAAAGAAAGAAGAAGGGCGGACCATCGGAGCCATGAAGGAAATCCAGAGCTGGATCGGTCTGGAGAATCTGGTTCGTATCGAGGCCTATGATATCTCCAATATCAGCGGATTTCAGTCAGTGGGTTCCATGATTGTCTATGAAAAGGGAAAGCCCAAGCGAGCCGATTATAGGAAATTCCGGATTAAATCAGTAAAGGGTCCCAATGATTATGCCAGCATGAAAGAGGTATTGACCAGAAGGTTTAAGAGGGGCGTGGAACATGATTCCGGTTTTGAACGGCTGCCCGACCTGATTATGATGGATGGTGGACGTGGCCAGGTGAATATTGCCCTGGAGGTGTTAGAGGAGATGGGACTTGATATTCCTGTATCCGGTATGGTGAAGGATGATAAACACCGGACCCGCGGGTTATACTTTAATAACAAGGAAATCCCCATTGAACGAGACAGCGAAGGCTTCAAATTAATCACCAGGATACAGGACGAAGCCCACCGCTTTGCCATCGAGTATCATCGCCTTCTGCGCAGTAAGGGACAGGTACATTCAATCCTGGATGACATACCGGGAATCGGACCTAGCAGGAGAAAAGATCTGATGCGCCATTTTCAGGGAATTGATGAGATTAAGGCTGCCACAGTGGAAGAATTGGCAGGGCTTCCTACGATGAATGAAAAAGCGGCAAAACAGGTATTTGAATTTTTCCATGAAACCTCTGATGACATTGGTTGAAGTGTCAGAACTGATATGATAAAATAAGAACAAAGATTCAGACATTTGTGTGTATCACACATCGGAATTTGCTGAATCCATAAATTAATCGCAAATACCATTAGAAAGGGAGAGGCTTATGAAAGAGATTAGTCTGCTGAAAGTGGTTGAAGAGATGGACCTCAAGAACCTGACACCAGATATTGATATGTCAGGCGTGAAGGTTTCCATACCAGATATTAACCGTCCAGCTTTACAGCTTACCGGGTATTATGAGCACTTTGCAAGCGAACGTGTTCAGATTATCGGTTATGTGGAATTTACCTATCTACAGCATCTGGATGAAGAAAAGAGGGTAGAGGCATTTGAGCAGTTTGTGTCAAGAGACATACCTTGTGTAATATTTACAACCCAGATGGTTCCGGGGGAGGAACTCCTCAGATTATGTCGGAAATATCAGGTTCCGGCACTTGGAACGGAGAAGAAGACATCTGCATTTATGGCCGAAATCATCCGTTGGCTGAACGTACAGCTGGCTCCCACCATTTCAATTCATGGAGTGCTGGTGGATGTGTTTGGTGAGGGTGTTCTCATAATGGGCGAAAGCGGCATCGGCAAGAGTGAGGCAGCACTGGAGCTGATTAAGCGGGGACATCGCCTGGTCAGTGATGATGTGGTGGAGATTAGTCGTGTCAGCGATATCACGTTGGTCGGGACAGCACCCGATGTTACAAGACATTTTATCGAGCTGCGCGGCATCGGAATCATCGATGTAAAGACCTTGTTTGGTGTGGAGAGTGTTAAGAATACCCAATCCATAGATCTGGTAATCAAACTGGAGGAGTGGGATAAGGATAAAGAATACGACCGTCTGGGGCTGGAAGAAGAGTATATCGAACTTCTGGGCAATCAGGTGGTATGTCATTCCCTGCCAATCCGTCCTGGACGGAATCTGGCCATCATCGTGGAGACTGCAGCGGTTAACCACAGACAGAAGAAGATGGGGTACAATGCAGCACAAGAGTTGTACAAGCGAGTGCAGGAAAATCTTTCAAAGAAAAGAGAGGACTAAAACAAGTGGCTGATTATGTATTTGGAATTGATGTAGGCGGCACTTCTATCAAATGTGGATTGTTCCAAACCGATGGAACAATCGTGGATAAATGGGAGATTAAGACCAGAACCGAAAATAACGGCGATGAGATTATTCCGGATGTTGCCAAGAGTGTACAGCAGAAGATGAAGGAAAAAGGGATTGCAAAAGAGGACGTGACAGGATTGGGAATGGGTGTTCCAGGTCCTGTTATGGCCGATAGAGAGGTGCTGGTTGCTGTCAACCTTCATTGGGGACACAAGAAAGTGGCGGCAGAGTTGGAAGCACTTCTGGGCTTTTCTGTTAAAGTTGGCAATGATGCCAACGTGGCAGCCCTTGGCGAGATGTGGAAGGGCGGCGGCAGAGGAACGAAGAATCTGGTTATGGTTACGCTGGGAACCGGCGTGGGCGGCGGTATCATCGTGGATGGAAAGATTGTGGTCGGAGCCCACGGCGCCGGCGGCGAGATTGGACATGCAGCTATGGATCCTGAGCTTGAAGCTTCCTGCAACTGTGGAAACAATGGATGTTTGGAGCAGTTTGCATCGGCTACTGGCATCGTAAGACTGGCAAAGGAAGAACTTGCATCGGCCAAGGAGTCTACGGTTCTGAATCCGAACATGATCTCTGCTAAGGCGGTATTGGATGCCTATAAGGTAGAAGATGTGGTGGCTGTCAGAATTGTAGAAGATTTTGCGAAGACTTTAGGCAATGCCCTTGCTATCTTCGCCTGCGTTGTGGATCCGGAAATCTTCGTAATCGGCGGAGGGGTTTCGAAGGCAGGGCAGCCGTTAATCGATGTAATTCAAAAATACTATCAACGCTATGCGTTTAAATCTTGTAAAGAGACACCTCTTGTACAGGCAGAATTGGGCAATGACGCCGGAATCTATGGAGCTGCAAAGCTGGCACTGGAATAGGCGTTAGAGAATAGGAAAAAGAACAGGCTTCCAGCAGACATGTATCTGTGGAAGCCTGTTCTTTTTCTTATTCTGTTTCTGTTCCTTCAGGAACAGAAGGTGTCTCCGTATCAGGGGGCGTTTCCGTAGGTGGCTGAGGTGTTTCTGTTACGGGTTGTTCTGGATTCCCCTCTTCTGGAGGAGTCGTAGCATTTGGATCCGGTGTTGGTGTTGGTGCCGGTGTAGGAGCCACATAGTGGCGTGTACATCTCTTAACAGGCACGCTGTCCAACTCAAAGTATTCCGTAGCACGCGGGCATCCGGATCCTGCCAGTAATCCTGAGGAAGCACAGATTGTAGCTTCTTTCACGGTTGCGGGTTTTTCGAATCCCACATCGGGAAGCCCCTCATGGATACGGTTCATCACCCTTTGCCAGAGTACCTTATGGAAGTTCTGGGAATTACTGGGCACCGCAATATTATTATCATAGCCAGCCCAGATTGCACTGGTGTAATAGGGGGTGAACCCGGCAAAAACCAGATCCTTGGCAGAGGTTGTGGTTCCTGTCTTACCTGCCACTGACATATTGTCCAACTGACACATGGTACCGGTACCGTATTTTATAACATCCTCCATAGCGCTTGTCAGCAGATAAGAGGTACTTTCTTTGTAAATATGAGTTTCCACGGGGGTGTTGTCCAGGATCACATTACCCTCCTGATCCAATACCTTTGTGTAGAGCGCTGGTTCCAGGTATGTGCCCTTATTTGCAATCGCCGCATAGGCAGAGGCAAGCTGTAAGGTGGTGACACCTTTGCTGATACCGCCCAGAGCCAGCGGCTGCCGGATGTCCACAGCGGTGGAGTTCACAAGTCCGTCAAATCCCATTTTGGTCAGATAGTCAAATCCCAGTTGGGGAGTGATATCCGTCAAGGTCTTAACCGCCACGATGTTATAGGAATTCTCAATGGATTCCCGAATCGTCACGTTGCCATGATAACGGCCATCCGCGTTTTTAAGGGGAGTACCTGTTTCATACTGGTAAGGCTCGTCCGCAACAACACTTGCCAAAGTTATGGCATCGGTATCCAGGGCGGGGCCGTAGGTGGATAGGATCTTAAATGTGGATCCAGGCTGCCGATAGGTATCGGTGGCTCGATTTAAGGTCAGACTGGCAGTCTTCGTACCACGTCCGCCCACCAGGCCCTTCACATACCCCGTGTATTGATCGACGATAACCATGGAGGCCTGTGGCTCCGGAGTGAAGCTGATGCGCTCCGCTATAATTTCATCGCCTTCCTGTAAGATTGCCGCTTTATATGCATCCACCACGGCCTGAGCCTCTTCTTCGGTGGTGAAGAGCAGGTCAAAGCCTTCATCTCCCTGATCTCTGAAATATTTCTGAAGCATCTCCTGGCTGTAGTTTGTAATCTCATCAGGCTTGGCTGCATGTTTTACGGATAAAGCCCAATCCAGGCCGATTTCCGTGCCTTCAGGATAATTCTCAGGGTTCTGGAATTCCTCATCCATAATCTGCTGGATATCCTGATCCTGGGTGGTATATATTCTAAGGCCGCCGCTATAGATGGCATTCTTGGCCTGAATCTCCGAATAGCCCTTCTGGTTAATCAGATCTTCCGTCAGCTGGTTGATCAACGCATCCACAAAATAGGAATAAGGCTGTACGGTTGTGGAGTCAGCGTCCTCAAGGATGCGGGAATAAACATTATCCGCCATGGCCTCATCGTATTCGGCCTGGGAGATATATTCCTGCTCCAGCATATCTTTCAGAACTTTTTCCCTACGTTCCGCATTGAACTCCGGATGGCGCTTGGGGTTATACTTGGTAGGGTTCTGAGGAATCGCTGCCAGTACGGCGCTTTCTGAAAGTGTCAGCTGGGAACAATTCTTTCCGAAATAAGTTTGTGAGGCTGTCTGAACCCCATAGGATCCGGCCCCGAAATTGACGGTATTCAGATAGTTCTCCAGGATAATGCTCTTGGGATCCAGTCCCTCAGCTTTCAGGCTGGCCTCCAACTTGACGGCCAGATATTGCTCTTGGAATTTACGCCGGTACCGCTCCATGGTTCCCTCGTTGACCCAGTTGGTGAAGACGTTATTCTTCAGCAGCTGCTGGGTGATGGTACTGGCACCCTCCATGTTCTTTCCACGGTTTTTCACCGCTACAAAAGCAGCACGTGCAATACCCCTGGGGTCAATACCGTTATGCTCATAAAAGCGGGAGTCTTCCACCGCCACAATGGCATGCTGCAAGGTCAAAGGTATTTCATCGATGGATACCGAAATTCGGTTACCATCGGAAGAATTTAGTTTTTGTATTTCATTGCCGTCTGAGTCATAGATGAAAGTCGCATAACCCATTGGCATAATATTGACATCCGAGATATCAGGCGCGCTGTCGATAAGCCCCCGGAAGGCTCCGATTCCCAGGCAGATTCCCATAACCAGTATGGTTAACAAGCTATAGAAAAGTACGCGTAATGTGGAAACACCAGCCTTCTTACCGACTTTAGCGGATGACGAGTGCATCTTCTCGCGCTTATCGGATACGCTTTTTTTACCAAAGTTCATGATATTCCTCCTTATTAATAGACTACATTATAACAAATATCAAAATTGAAATAAACCCCCTTAAACAAAAGTTCACATTTTCTTCAATCAATGCTATAATTCTTAAGAGAAGTAATCTTCCTATATTGTAGAAAAACAGCGATAATTGGAAAATGAGGGGAAATCAAGATGATAGAGCGTTACAAGACAATTTATGAAGGCAGTGAAGCGGAGATCGTGGAGAAGAAATCCCGATTCATCGCCACCATCAGGTTGGTGGAGACGGAGGAAGAGGCGCTGGCCTTTATAGAGGAGATGAGAAAGAAATATTGGAATGCCACCCATAACTGCTTCGCCTATACCATCGGAGAGCGTCAGGAAATCGTACGGGCTGGAGATGACGGTGAACCAGGTGGAACCGCAGGGCGTCCCATGTTGGATGTAATCCTGGGGGAGGGCCTCCATAATACTGCGGCGGTGGTCACCCGTTATTTCGGGGGCACCCTTCTGGGGACCGGAGGGCTGGTACGTGCCTATTCCTCGGCCGTTCAGGCAGGATTGAGCGCCAGCACCATAATCGAAAAACAGTATGGGACCATGCTGGAGATCCAGACGGATTATAATGGAATCGGCAAGATACAGTATTTCCTCGGGCAGCGCAAAATTCCCATCATGGACAGTCAATATACCGATCAGGTGGCCATAACCATCCTGGCACCCCAAAGCCAGATTCCGGCCCTGAAAGCGGAGATCATAGAAGCCACCAACGGCCGGGCCGTTCTGACAGACAAAGACGAGCTTTATTTTGCCGTTTTGGATGGCCAGATTCTGACCGGAGACCAGCTCCGCGCCTGAATATAGAAACTGAATATAAAAAAGAGAAGTCCCGCAGGTAGAACTGGCTGAATTCAGCAAGTGTTCTTCCTGGGGGACGTGATGCGCGTCAGCGCGAGCGTCTGACTTGTCAGACGCTTTCGTTTTTAGCTGTTAAAAATTATCAATTCTTAACACTTCTCCGGTTCTGAATAATCTTCGCCTTTGGTATCCACAGTCATGGAGTTGATGGTCACGGCATCGATTGGGCAGTCTCTGAAATCTGTGGGAACATTGGCAATCTTGTCCACATTTTCCAGTCCTTCAATCACCTTGCCAAATGCGGCATAGGCATTATCCAGATGTGGGGAATTCTTGTGCATGATAAAGAACTGGCTTCCGGCAGAGTCGGGATGCATGGCGCGGGCCATGGATAAAACGCCTTCCTCGTGTGCCAGGTTATTTTCAAAGCCATTCTGTGAGAATTCACCTTTGATGGAGTAGCCAGGGCCCCCTGTACCGTTGCCCACCGGGCAGCCTCCCTGAATCATGAATCCAGGAATTACACGATGAAAGGTAAGTCCGTCATAAAATCCCTTTTTTACCAAACTGATAAAATTCTTTACGGTATTCGGTGCAATTTCCGGATACAGTTCTGCCTTCATTACATCTCCGTTGTCCAGTGTTATTGTTATGATTGGGTTTGCCATAATAAAATCTCCCTTATATTGAATTTGATATAGAGAACAGTATACAAGAAAACCCCTCTTTCTGCAAGAGGGGTTCAGGTTTAGAGTTCCTTGACTTCTGTGATCTCAGGTGAGACCTTAAAACCAGAAACTATTTTGTCATAACAAGATTCACAAAGATCAAATTGATGTCTTTCCATATCTTTATTGGAAAAATATCCCCAGCAGGTATCCACGGAACAGATAGATTCTGTCAGTCCGTCATCCAAGAGTTTTAGTTCCCTGCCACAGCAATTACAGATCACACGAATCAGTTTCTTTGAATTCTTATCATACGTTCTCATATCCATATCCTCCCGTATGTTCCTTTTGTCCCTAACACTAGTGTAAGCCATTGGGCACGGGTTTTCCAGTGGGAAGTATTGGAACTCCACGCATACAGACTAGTCCATGGTACAGGACATGAGTACCGCATCTTCTGTGGGAGATTCATAATAATGGGGCCGCAGTCCATCCTGGGAAAATCCCAGCTTTTCATAGAGGGTGATTGCCGGAAGATTGCTTTTTCGCACTTCCAGATGAATCACCTGGATTCCACGGTTCAAAAGATCCGATTTTAATTGTAGCATCAACTTTTCGGCAATCCCTTTTCTGCGGCAGGTTTTCGCTACACAGACGTTGGTGATATCGGACTCGGGAGGGGTAAGGATAACACCGCAGTATCCCAGAATTACGCCTTCCTCTTCAGCCACCAGAAAGTGAGCATCTTCCCGTAGGAGAAATGTGAAGAAGCCATTGGCGGTCCAGGGCGTTGCGAAATTAGCTTCTTCTATGGGAATCACCTGATCTAGATCGTCAAACTGCATGTCTCTTATTTCTATCATAAAGTTTCTCCCTCTGGGCTCTTTGCGGCCTTCTCGGCCTCTTCCCGCTCTCGCTCTGCCTGGGATTTTCTTAAGTATTCCGGTTGATGTGCATCGGCGCTTACGAAAGTTCCTTCGTTATAATAAACCTCGCCCAATGCTCCAACTGCTGCCGCCCGCTGTTTATTCACATGAGCGGGGGCGTAGGAGTGGGGGATGGTCAGCATCTGGTCTAATAATTCCCGATAGACATCGACTCCATCACCCAGGAAGATCACCTCATGTCCCAGCGCATTTAACTTATCCGCCAGATCGGAGACTGCAATGGCCATTTGGTCTTCCAGTCTTCTCAGTTTATGATTTTCGTAATCATAGATTCCGGTATAGACCTGGGAACGTCTGGCATCCATGATGGGGCAGATGATCTTGTCGCTGTCATAGAGATTGTAGGCCAGTGCATCTATGGTAGGTACCTCAATCAACGGTTTGTCAAGAGCCAGTCCAAGGCCTTTGGCAGTTGCGGAGCCGATGCGGAGACCGGTAAAAGAACCGGGACCCGATGCGATTGCGATGGCATCCAGGGTATTCAGATCCAACTCAATCATCTGGGCTACGGTGTCCAACATGGGGAGTAAGGTCTGTGAATGCGTCTTTTTGTAGTTTACTGTATATTCTGCCAGCAGCTTCTCATCTTCCAGAATGGCGACGGAAGCCACCAGTCCGGAACTGTCCAGTGCTAAGATTTTCATAGTTGGTCTCCTTTTTGTTCGACTGTGATTTTCCGATAGTCGAATCCTTTTTCCAGATCCTTCTCGATAGTTATCTGTATGATATTATCAGGCAGTAATTCCACAATCAGGTTGGCCCATTCGATCATGGTGACTCCCTGCCCGAAAAAGTAATCGTCATACCCAATCTCTTCCATCTCTTCCAAATCTCCGATGCGGTATACATCAAAATGATAAAATGGGAGTCGTCCTTCTTCATATTCCTGAATAATTGTAAAGGTGGGGCTGCTGATTGGCTCTGTGATGCCCAGCCCTTTGGCCATTCCCTGGGTAAATACGGTCTTACCGACCCCCAGATCGCCAATCAAAGTATAGATTTGTCCAGGTAACGCCTGTTCTCCAAGCCTCTGCCCAAAGGCATATGTTTCCTGGGCGCTGTTCGTTTCTATTATCATAAGCCATTCTCCTGCTCTTTTCCTTCGGTCAAATATGTGAATCTCTTCTCCGGATCCTGTTTTGGTCATCCATAATCATATCACAAGTTGTGAATGGTTACAATGTAGATCTACTCGACAAAAGCAGTAAAATTTGTTATGCTAAGAATGTTAAATTAGGCTGAAAATTCACTGAAAAACTAAAAGATTGCGGGGTATAAAATTTATGTTTTCAGAATCATTTGACTGGATACTGGCAGTTATATTGGCGGTAGTCAGTGTATTATTATTCATTGGTAAGGGAGATTTTTTTCTCGATTTGTTCAACGGTAACAGGGAAAACCCAAGAAAGAAGTGGCCCCCCGAGAAACAGCAGAAATTCAGTAAGGTTATGGGAATTTTCACAGGATGTCTGGCAGTGGCAGAGCTTCTAATGGCGCTGTTTGCCCAAACCTATCCTATGGTCACCGTAGGAATCTTGATCTTTATGATTGTAACCATGATAATAACCTTTAGATATTGTAAGAAGAACTTTTAAGTAGGGATAAATAATAATGAAGTAAGGGAGAGCGTTATGAGACGAAGATGTTTTAGAGTCTATTCTGATTATGATGGGCTGCAAATTGAAGTGCTGTGCATACAGCCCTCCCGGGAAGTAACGGTGAAGGGAGTTGTTCAATTCAGCCATGGAATGTGCGAGAACAAGGAACGGTACGAGCCTTTCATGGAGTTTCTCTGCAGGAAAGGATTTGCCTGTGTGATACATGATCATCGCGGCCATGGTAATAGTGTTAGAAGCCAGGCGGATCTGGGGTATTTCTATGGAGGTAGGGCGGAGAGCGTGATCTCTGATCTACATCAAATCACTAAAATGATTAAGAAACACTGGAGAAATACACCGGTGATTTTATTCGCACACAGCATGGGAACATTGGCGGCCCGTGGATATGTTAAGAGATATGATGACCAGATTGATATACTGTTACTTTCAGGTTCCCCCAGTAAGAATCCTATGCTGGGTCTGGGAAAGGCCATCGCACATATAGAAAAGGCGGCGAGGGGAGAGCGGCATAGAAGCAGCCTTTTGGAAATGCTGTCCTTCGGGCCTTACGTGAAGCGGTTTATTAATGAAAAAAGCAGGTTCGCCTGGTGTTGTTCGGACCCTGCGGTTGTGGCTGAGTACGATGCCAGCCCACTTTGCGGATTTACCTTCACCACGGACGGATATCTGGCCTTATTTGATTTGATGCAGAGAGCCTATAGTACCCATGGATGGCAATGTAAGAATCCTGACCTGCCAATCTTGTTCCTCAGTGGTGCTGAGGACCCCTGCTTTACGAATACCCGGCGGTTCAAGCAGTCATTGGATGCCCTTCGCTATCAGGGATATTGGAATGTCCGGGGCAAACTTTATAAAGGGCTGCGACACGAGATATTGAATGAGATTGGAAAAGAAGATATTTACGAGGAGATTTACCGATATATAATGAAAAATCTAGCATAAATACAATTGGATTCCCGGAGGCATACGAATTGTCGTCCGGGAATACTTTTTTGATTTTACTTCTCTGATTTTACATGAATTTAACATTTGTTTGATTTTGTATTTTACAAAGCCTTGCTATGATGGGTTTGTATAAAGAATAGACTTTAGTTAAAACTGTAATAAGTCCAGCGGTGTGATGTCAAGTGGGAAATGAAATAAAATCATATATTTTTGACCTATTTCTCAAAAAACAAAAAAAGTCCACCTAAGCCCTGTCGACCAAGTTAAAAAAATGAGCAGGGCCTACCCTA
>DVNN01000326.1 GCA_018714325.1 Candidatus Pelethocola excrementipullorum | reverse complement strand
TGTTTTAGGGTGCTGAGTGCCAGTGGCACTCGTTTAGCACCGACCGAAGCGGAGCGAAGATGTGGGAGCACTTTTGTGCGGAACAATCCGTAGTATCATGGGGTCAAAATACCTTTTGACCCCAACATCATATGATAGATACAGGGGGTGAGAGGTTGGACAGATACGGAAAAGGGTTGGGGACGATAGTGACAGTGGTACTGGGGGTCATAGCGGCGTTTTTGGTTTACCGGAGTTATAAAGTCGTGGCGGATAATGGTTTTGCAAGGGGAAAAGAGATTCTCGGCGCAGCCTATGAACAGGCTGCTGATCTTGCGGTTAAGGTCTACATACCCCAGGTATATTATGATAGTGATGACCCGGGAGACGGAGACTTTTTTGAACGGGTGGTAGAGATGGCCCAGGAACAGATACCTGGAATGGGTGTGGAGAAGAAAGAGGAGAAAGAGCCGGAGATCATCGAAGATGATTCTACCGAAGCGGCCATACTGGAGGAAAATGAGAAAGTGATTCAAGCGAAGATCACGGCGGAGAATCAGCAAAAGGTCCAACAGGAAGAACAGAAAAAGCAAGAGGCCGAGCAAGCTCAGAAAGATGCGGAGACAGCGGCCCAGGCTCAGCAGGCTAATTCTTTTACGATAGTCAATCCCATAACTCTGGAGCAGATTCAGGATTATGACTTCCTTTTGAATAACTTTTTCGTGGTGGACGGCAATACATCTGCTGAAAGATCACAGATTGATGCAGATGAACTCTGGGGGAAGGACATGAAGATGACCACGGATTCTTCAAAACCGCAGATTCTGATCTATCACACGCATTCCCAGGAAGAATTCGCGGATTCGGTGGAAGGAGACACGAATACCTCAGTTATTGGAGTAGGAGAACATCTCGCCCAGATTCTTAGGGATACTTATGGATATCAGGTGCTCCATCTGACGGATACCTTCGATCTTGTGGATGGTCAGCTGGAGAGAAGCAAGGCCTATAATTATGCGGAACCTGTGATCCAGCAGACCTTGGAACAGAATCCTTCCATAGAGGTGGTAATAGATCTTCATCGGGATGGGGTGGATGAATCCAAACGTCTGGTTACTGAAATCGACGGAAAGCCTACGGCTAAAATTATGTTTTTTAATGGTCTGAGCAGAACTAAGATGAATGGAGAGATTGATTCGCTGCCAAATCCCTATATAGAAGACAATCTGGCATTCTCCTTCCAATTGGAATATCTGGCAAAACAGTGTTACCCCAATTTTACCAGATGTATCTATCTGAAAGGATATCGCTATAATCTTCACGTGCGTCCAAAATCCATTCTTCTGGAGGTTGGAGCACAGACGAATACCGTGGAAGAGGCCATGAATGCAATGGATCCCTTTGCAAAAGTATTGAATTCGGTGCTTCAGGGAACGAATAAGATAGAATGAGTCCATATAAAAATTTAGGAATGACAAATAGCCTTCCTTTGTGTTACAATGAGCTTTGACGATAAAATAAGATGATTAAATATTTAAGATACAGGTGATCAGGAGGAATAGATTTGGCAGTTGTAGATCAGAGTAAAATACGTAATTTTTGTATTATTGCCCATATTGACCATGGCAAGTCCACGCTGGCGGACCGGATTATTGAAAAAACCGGTCTGCTCACCGAGCGTGAGATGCAGTCCCAGGTGTTGGATAACATGGACCTGGAGCGGGAGCGTGGAATCACCATCAAGGCTCAGGCGGTACGTACCATCTACAAGGCAGAGGATGGGCAGGAGTATGTTTTGAATATGATAGATACACCTGGACATGTTGACTTTAATTATGAGGTTTCCAGAAGTCTGGCCGCCTGCGACGGCGCCATTTTGGTGGTGGATGCCTCCCAGGGAATCGAGGCCCAGACTCTGGCCAACGTATATCTGGCTCTGGATCACGATCTGGATGTCTTCCCGGTGATCAATAAGATTGACCTTCCTGGCGCGGAACCCGATCGTGTGATGGCTGAAATTGAAGACGTGATAGGAATCGAGGCCAAAGGTTGTCCTCAGATTTCGGCCAAGACCGGATTGAACGTGGAACAGGTGCTGGAAGAAATCGTGAAAAAAGTACCGGCACCGAGTGGAAGCAGTGAAAATCCACTGCAGGCCATGATTTTTGATTCCATCTATGATGCATACAGGGGCGTAATTGTATCTTGTAGAATTATGGAAGGAACTGTGAGAAAAGGCACCAAAATCCGCATGATGGCCACAGGAGCCGTGGAAGAAGTCGTGGAAGTTGGGTATTTTGGAGCAGGCCAGTTTATTCCCTGTGACGAACTGACAGCGGGAATGGTTGGATATATCACAGCAAGCATCAAGAATGTGGGCGATACCCGGGTGGGTGATACCATCACGGATGTGGAGAAGCCTTGTGCTGAGCCGCTTCCCGGATATAAGAAGGTGAACCCCATGGTATACTGCGGAATGTATCCGGCGGATGGAGCGGATTATCAGGATCTGAGAGATGCCCTTGAAAAGCTTCAGCTCAATGATGCCTCCCTCTTTTATGAGCCGGAGACATCGGCCGCACTGGGATTTGGTTTCCGCTGCGGATTCCTGGGACTTCTCCATCTGGAGATCATCCAGGAGCGTCTGGAGAGAGAATACAACCTGGATCTGGTTACCACCGCACCCAGTGTTATCTATAAAGTATATAAGACCGACGGCACCTGCATCGACCTGACCAACCCTTCCAACCTGCCTGATCCTTCAGAGATTGATTACATGGAGGAACCAGTTGTTAAGGCGGAGATCATGGTGACCACCGAATTCATCGGTCCGATCATGGAATTATGCCAGCAGAGGCGTGGTCAGTATCAGGGCATGGAGTATATGGAGACCACCCGTGCCATGCTTCATTACCAACTGCCTCTCAACGAGATCATCTATGATTTCTTCGATGCTTTAAAATCCCGTTCCAGAGGATATGCTTCCTTTGATTACGAACTTCTGGGATATGAGGAAAGCGAACTGGTGAAATTGGATATACTGGTGAATAAGGAAGAGGTAGATGCTCTGTCCTTCATCGTATTCTCAGGTTCTGCCTATGATCGAGGCAGAAGGATGTGCGAGAAGTTGAAAGATGAAATTCCGAGACAGTTATTCGAGATTCCGATTCAGGCCGCGGTGGGTTCGAAAATCATTGCCAGAGAGACGGTAAGGGCTATGCGTAAGGACGTATTGGCCAAGTGTTATGGCGGTGATATCAGCCGTAAGAAAAAGCTGCTGGAGAAGCAGAAAGAGGGCAAGAAGCGCATGCGCCAGATCGGCAATGTAGAGATTCCGCAGAAGGCATTTATGAGTGTTTTGAAGCTGGATGAAAACTAGAAGTGAAACGTACAAAGCTATTCCCTGTTCAGGGGATGGCTTTTGTCGTTAGGTACGCTGTGAATAAGAGAAAGTGAACATGGATGAATAAACAAAATCTGGAAATATATGTGCATATCCCATTCTGTATCAGGAAGTGTGGCTATTGTGACTTCCTATCCTTCTCCTCAGGGGAGTCGTCTCAAAAAGAGTATGTGGAAGCTCTGCTGAAGGAAATTGATGGGGTGGAAGGCTTGGAAAATTATCAGGTTGTGTCCATCTTTTTCGGAGGGGGGACACCGTCGATCTTGAAGGCCAAAGACCTTGCGTCCATCCTGGACAGGATCAGAAGTAAGGTTTCTATTGTCCGTGATGCGGAAATTTCCCTGGAGGCAAACCCTGGAACGGTTACGGCGGAAAAACTGGAATGTTATCGTAAGGCCGGCTTCAACAGAATCAGCTTTGGCTGCCAGTCCATGGCTGACAAGGAATTGGTACAGCTGGGGAGGATTCATACGGTGGAGGAGTTTTTGGAAGGCTACCACCAGGCCCGTAACGCTGGGTTCTCTAATATCAACGTGGATCTGATGTCCGGTCTGCCCGGCCAGAGTTACGAGGACTGGGAGAGGAATCTGAGGATGACGGCAGAATTGAAACCAGAACATATCTCGGCCTACAGCCTGATTCTGGAGGAGGGGACACCCTTTTATCAAAAACGGAATCTGCTGGAATTTCCCGATGAGGAGACAGAACGGCTGATGTATGAGAAGACCCATGAAGTGCTGGAGGAATATGGG
>DVNN01000325.1 GCA_018714325.1 Candidatus Pelethocola excrementipullorum | reverse complement strand
TTCTCAGGAAAATCAGCAGATTCTTCTCCCACTCCAGACAGTTGATCCACTCAAACCCTTCGGAATCAAAGTCCTGCTCGTAAAGAGCCGGCTGGCTCCTATACAACTTCAGCAAGGCCTTCATATAACCTTGGAGCTGGCTGTGCTTCTCCTGATCCAGAATCTCCCAGTCCAGGCCACAACTCTCCGACCACTCCCTATGCTGGCCTATATCCTGTCCCATAAACAACAGTTTCTTGCCCGGATGTGCCATCATATAGCCATAGCCGGCTCTTAAATTGGCAAACTTCAGCTCCTCTTCTCCCGGCATCTTCTCCAACATCGATCCCTTGCCATGTACTACTTCATCATGGGATAACGTCAGACAGAATTTCTCGCTATAGGCATAGATCAAACTGAATGTCAATTCATCATGATGAGCGCCCCGGTATATCGGATCATAGTGCATGTAACCCATAAAGTCATTCATCCAGCCCATATTCCATTTGTAATCAAAGCCCAGTCCATCCTCATCCAGCCCGGCCGTGATCTTCGGCCATGCGGTGGACTCCTCGGCAATTAACAGGGCGTCCGGATACTTCTTCTTAAAGATCGAATTCAGGTGTTTCAGGAACTCCACAGCTTCCAGATTTTCGTTGCCCCCATAGATATTGGCCACCCATTCTCCATCGTTCTTGCCATAGTCCAGATACAACATGGATGCCACCGCATCCATACGGATTCCATCGGCATGATACTTCTCGGCCCAGAACAAGGCATTGGCAATGAGGAAATTGCACACCTGAGGCCGGCCGTAATTATAAATCAGAGTGCCCCAATGGGGATGGGATCCCTGCCTGGGATCCAGATGCTCATACAGGCAAGTACCGTCAAACCCGCTCAGTCCAAAGGTATCCCTCGGAAAATGTGCAGGCACCCAGTCCAGAATCACTCCGATGCCCTGCTGGTGCATATAATCCATAAAGTACATAAAATCCTTGGGATCTCCATACCTGGCGGTGGGCGCATAGTAACCCGTCACCTGATATCCCCAGGACTCATCCAACGGATGCTCCATCACCGGCATCAATTCCACATGGGTATATCCCATGTCTTTTACATACTGCGCAAGCATGGGCGCCAGTTCCCGATAATTATAGAAATACTCATTCTCACGGTCTTCCGGCACCTTCCAGGATCCCAGATGGACTTCATACACGAACATGGGCTGCTTCTCATCCTGCAGTCGCTTTCTTCCATCCATCCATTCCTTGTCCTGCCAATGATACCAAAGATTCGTCACCACGGAAGCCGTTCCAGGACGGTTCTCGGCAGCATTGGCATAGGGATCTGCTTTCAAGTATGTAAGCCCTCCCTTGGCCTTAATTTCATACTTGTACAATTCTCCAGCCCCGATACCAGGGATGAACAACTCGAAAATACCGCTGGAATCCAGCCGTTCCATCTGATGTGCCCTTCCATCCCAGCCGTTGAAATTCCCTGTCACACTGACCCGTATGGCATTGGGCGCCCATACGGCAAAGTACGTTCCCTCAATCCCCTGAATCCGCATGGGATGCGCTCCCAGTTTCTCATAGATATCATAACAGATCCCGGCTTCGAACTGCTTCTCTTCCTTTTCTGTAAACATAGAAGGAAATTCATAGGGATCAAAAACTTCTTTTGACTCCATCTCATCACCCAATACATATACGTATTTAGGAATCGACCTTCCCCGCAGCAGCAAAGCAAAAAAACCTGCCTCATCTTCCAGTTCCATCTCATACAGGCGGTTATCCTTAAGAGTCTTCACACTTACTTTCTTAGCTCCCGGGAAAAAACACTGAATCAGCACACCGTCATCTGTAATGCGGGGACCCAGGATACGCTTCGGATGATCCTCCTCTGAGTACACAACGGCTTCAATCTCAGCCCAGTCCATCAAATCATACAATCTGTCGCTCATAGTATGTGCCCTCCTTCTATAGTTGATTATATTTTATCATTTTTCTTTGAATAATAAAAGTAGAATTTCATGACCAAACGCCGCTCAGGAATCCTAAGGAACTCACGCAAAAAGACCGTACTTTTATGTTGAGACAGCTCTGATATCATTATCCTTCAGTATTCCATAAAAATTACCAGGATATACCAGCTGCAACCATAAAATTACGGTCTTACCTTATTCACATACTATTCGACAATTATTCATCATTTATGTAGATGGTTGTTATCTTTCAATCTTATGGACAAACAATCCGCTTCTCAGCTTCGGCTCAAACCAGGTGGATTTGGGCGGCATCAGAAGATCTGCATCCGCCACATCAAACAACTCTCCAATGGACGTGGGGTACATGGCAAAGGCACAGGCACAGTCGGTTTCACACCGCCGCTCCAACTCCTGAAGCCCCCGGATCCCTCCTACAAAATCTATTCTGGAATCCGTCTTTGGATCCATAATGCCAAAAACCGGTTCCAGGATCTCTCTTTGTAAAAATGCCACATCCAGACTACCCACCGGATCTTCCAGGCAATGCTCCGCCTTCACCTGTAACCGATACCAGGTCTTATCCA
Organism: Candidatus Pelethocola excrementipullorum; assembly: GCA_018714325.1. Classification (GTDB taxonomy): domain Bacteria; phylum Bacillota; class Clostridia; order Lachnospirales; family Lachnospiraceae; genus Novisyntrophococcus; species Novisyntrophococcus excrementipullorum. Next base: position 22,135 of record DVNN01000325.1, on the reverse strand, counting down.
GATAGAGTCCAAATTCTCCCTTACCCTTTGGACGATATGCTTCCTTCCCCATATCTTCCACGGTGCAGGAATCCTTAAGTCTGTTCAAGACTTCCTCCTCTGCATAACCATTCAGATCCTTGAGAACCCTGTTATAATCCATAATCATCAGTTCCTCATCCGCAAATAACACGGAAAGGAAATAATTATATTCCTCTTCCCCCGTATAACCGGGATGTGCTTCTCTTCTTTTCAACGAAACACGGACTGCCGAAGCTGCCCTGTGATGTCCATCAGCGATATAAGTATGCCCCATCTTGCCGAAAGCTTCGGTCAGCTTCCTGATATGTGCTTCTTCCTCAATCACCCAAACCCTGTGCACCACACCATCATCAGCCGTAAACTCACAAACCGGAGCCTTCTCTTTTCCAGCCTCCAGAATCTCCCTGACCTCATCCTGAGCACGATAAGCCAGAAAGATAGGACCCGTCTGAGCACTGCAGACATCCACATGCCGCACCCTATCCTCTTCCTTGTCTTTCCTGGTATTCTCATGCTTCTTAACCACACCATTAATATAATCATCTACAGAAGAACAAGCCACCAGACCCGTCTGAGCCCGCCCATTCATCACCAACTCATAAATATAATAACAAGCCCGCTCATCCTGGACGAAAACCCCGTCCGCCTCCATCTGCTTAAGCATCTCATCCGCCTTCTGATAAATACAAGGAGCATACATATCACACCCCTCATCAAACTGCGTCTCCGGCCTGTCAATCCTCAGAAAGGAATAAGAATCCCCTTCCACCTTTACCCTTGCCTCATCACTACTATAAACATCATAAGGCAAAGCCGCAACCTTACCCGCCAAATCCGTCCTCGGTCTCAAAGCCCTAAATGGTCTGATTAACGCCATCGCTACAATCCTCCTCTGTTCATTCATCCCGCAAACACTATCGCAAGCTACCTCTTCATTCGCTCTACAATCACAACCACCAAACTACCTCTTCTTAATCCCTGCAACAAACCCATGAATAGCCCGAAACAACTCCGGAAACTTCCCCCTATTCCTATTCAAGCTCCTCAGAAACGAAAGATTCCTGTTCCACTTCCTTAAATCAAACAACTTCCACATAACAACTACCCCATTCCCACTCCACAAAATTAAAACACTACCTATAATATACCCTTAACCCTTCACCAAATGCAACCACAATAAACACAAACCCAAAAATCCATCAATGCTTTTAAATAATACCCACCATTAATACCATAAAATATCCCCCCACAATACCACCACACCCCAATAATAGAACAACCCCAATTCTCCCCCAAGAATCCTCAGCAATCCCTCCCATTTCGAATCATACGTCTTATAAACGTCAGAAAATCCGCGCCGTGTGCGGGACTGAGGTCTTGGCGGCATTTGCTTGCAGGAGCTGGGGACGGCATTTGCAGCCTTCGCTAGAAGTTCTTAGAAAAAATGGCGACTGATGATACAGATTGAGGCGGGGTTTCCACCCCCGCCTCAAAGGTGCACTGAGTTGGAAAACCATCAGGTTTTCCGACGAATTGCACCGATTCTGTAAAATCAGCCGCCATTTTTTCTTAGAACTTCTCAAAGGCGAAACAGCCACCCCCAGCCCCTGCAAGCAAAAGCCAACAAGCCTCAGCCCCGCACACGGCCTGGATTTTCGTCCCTATTTCACGATTCGAACCTTCAACACTCCATCGATGGCTTCCAATGCTTCTACCATTTCAGGGGTTGCCGGAGTCTCCAAGTCGATTAGGGTATAAGCATAGCCCTCTTTTCCTTTGTTGGTCAGATCTGCAATGTTCACCTTGGCATCACCCAGGACTTTTGTGAACTGACTCAACATATTAACGATATTTCTATGATTAATCGCGATACGCCCTTCTGAAGCACAACGTCCCATATCACAGGATGGGAAATTCACGGAATTCTTGATGTTTCCATTTTCCAGATAATCCTTAAGCTGTTTAACTGCCATCACCGCACAATTATCTTCGGATTCTTCGGTGGATGCCCCCAGATGAGGGGTAACCAAAGTCCCAGGAGCACCTGCTACGGTTGGATTGGCAAAGTCGGTTACATACTTTTTCACCTTTCCGGCCTTCAAAGCTGCCACCAATGCTTCCTCATCCACCAACAGATCACGTGCGAAGTTCAGGATAACCACCTCGTCCTTCATCATATCGATGGCCTGTTGATTGATCATCTTTCTGGTGCTGTCCAATAGCGGAACATGGATGGTAATATAATCACATTCGCGGTAGATATCTTCCAGAACCTGAATGTGATGTATGGAACGGGACAGATTCCAGGCCGCATCCACAGATATATATGGATCATATCCATAGACATCCATGCCAAGGTGTGTAGCTGCGTTTGCAACCAACTGTCCGATGGCACCAAGGCCTATGATACCTAGTTTCTTACCACTGATTTCACATCCGGAAAACTGCTTTTTCTGCTTCTCGGCATATTTACTCACATCGGGGTTTTCCTTCTGGCTTTCCACCCATTCAATACCGCCTACGATATCACGGGAAGCCAGCAGCATACCAGCCAGAACCAACTCCTTGACCCCGTTGGCATTGGCGCCAGGTGTGTTGAACACTACGATACCATGTTCTGCACATAACTCCAATGGTATATTATTTACTCCGGCGCCTGCTCTTGCAATGGCCGTTAATTTATCGGGTAGCTCCATATCATGCATCTTGGCACTTCTCACCAGAACTACATCAGCTTCTTCAATATTCTCAGTCTTCTCATATTCGGTACCGAAGTTCACCATGCCAACCTCAGAAATCGGATTCAGACAATTATATTTAAACATTACCATTCTCCTCTTCAAATTTCTTCATAAATGCAACCAGAGCCTCCACGCCTTCTTTTGGCATGGCATTATAGATACTGGCGCGCATTCCACCCACCGTTCTGTGTCCCTTCAGGTTCACAAAACCAGCTTTTTCAGCGGCCGCCACGAATTTTGCATCCATATCCTTATCGCCGGTGATGAACGGTACATTCATCAAAGAACGGTCCTCTTTTACAACCGTACCTTCGAACATCTTGCTTTGGTCCAGATAATCATATAATATTGCAGCCTTTTCTTCGTTACGCTGCTTCATCACTTCAAGTCCACCCATATTTTTCAGCCATTTGAACACCTTGCCGCACATATAGATACAATAGCAGTTTGGTGTGTTATACATGGAATCATTATCCGCATGAATCTTATACTGCATCATGGTAGGCGTTCCCGGAAGAACGTCTTCTGTGATCAGATCTTCACGTACAATGGCAATCACCATACCAGCAGGTCCGATATTCTTCTGCACACCTCCAAAGAGAATGCCATACTTTGTCACATCCACAGGTTCTGAAAGGAAACAAGAGGAGATGTCAGATACCAGAAGTTTACCCTTGGTATTCGGAAGTTCTTTAAACTTCGTACCATAGATTGTATTATTTTCACAGATATATACATAATCCGCATCCGGGCTGATGGGTAAATCCGAACAGTCCGGAATATAGGAAAATGTCTTATCCTCAGAGGTTGCAATCTTATTGGCTTTCCCGTATTTCTGGCCTTCCTGCCAAGCCTTCTTGGCCCACTGGCCTGTTACGATATAATCGGCAACTTTATTTTTCATCAGGTTCATCGGAACCATTGCAAACTGAAGGGATGCCCCTCCCTGTAAGAACAATACTTTATAATTCGAAGGAATCCCCATGAGTTCACGTAAATCCGCCTCAGCCTCCTGGATGATACTATCGAAAGCCTTAGATCGATGACTCATCTCCATCACAGACATCCCTGTCCCACGATAATCCATCATCTCTTCCTGGGCTTCTTTTAATACTTCTTCCGGTAATACTGCCGGTCCTGCGGAAAAATTATACACTCTGCTCACCTAACTCATCCTCCTGATTTTTCTCACGCCAGAGTTCTTTTCTTGCTTTAGCGCTCTACAATGATACTACTATACATCTTTTGTTATTTTCTTGTCAATGACTATTCGCTTTTTTATTCTTTCTTGGCTAAATCATCACCGTCAAAGACTTCCTCAATCGGCGCTCCAGCCGGAACCATTGGGAACACTTTATCATCACAGTCAATCTGACAGTCAATGACCACCGGTGCATTCAGTGCGATTGCCTTCTCTAACGCCGGGCCCACCTCTTCTCTTTTGGTAACACGGATGCCGACTGCACCCATGGCCTCAGCCAGTTTTACAAAATCCACCTTATCATTTAATATGGTGTTGGAATAACGATGTTCATAGAATAAAGTCTGCCACTGGCGTACCATACCAAGCACATGATTATTAATTACCAGTTCGATAACCGGAATATTACTTCTTACGGCCGTGGCAATTTCATTCATATTCATACGGAAACATCCGTCACCTGCCACATTTACAACCACCTGATCCGGCCTTCCGGTCTTAGCTCCCAAGGCTGCTCCCAATCCATAACCCATGGTTCCCAGACCTCCAGAGGTGATTAACTGTCCGGGACGGCTATAATTATAATACTGGGCAGCCCACATCTGATGCTGTCCTACGTCGGTCACAACGATGGCCTCTCCCTTTGTCACACGGTAAAGTTCTTCAATAATATATGGTCCTGTCAGAACTTCTTGATTATGCTTTAATGGATATGCTTGTTTCATGGACATGATCTTCTCAATCCATTCTCCAGCCTTCTGCTCTTCCACCATGGGAAGCAGACGATCCAGAACTTCCTTCACATCACCGATGACACTGGCATCCACGATTATATTCTTATTGATTTCAGCAGGATCTACATCGATTTGCAGAATCTTCGCATTCTGGGCAAATTTGTCGGTGTTCCCCGTCACACGGTCGGAAAATCTGGCTCCGATTACTACCAGAAGGTCGCACTTTGTGACACCCAGGTTGGCAGTCTTCGTACCATGCATACCCAACATACCTGTATACAATTCATCTCTTCCGTCAAAAACACCTTTTCCCATCAGGGAATCACAGACCGGAGCATTTAATTTATGGGCCAGCTCCCGCACCTCGTCGGCAGCCCCTGAGATAGCGGCGCCACCGCCTACAAAGATATATGGCTTTTTTGAACCGTTTATAAGCTTTGCAGCCTTTTCCAGATCTGATACCCAGATCGTATTGCTAACTCGTTCAACCGTCTCAGGCTCCTGATACTCATATTCATATTTCAAAGCTGTCACATCTTTTGTGACATCCACCAGTACAGGTCCCGGCCTTCCACTTTTGGCAATTACAAAAGCACGGCGGATCACCCTGGCCAGCTCGCTGATATCCTTTACGATGGTGCTGTGCTTGGTGATTGGCATGGTCACGCCAGCGATGTCAATCTCCTGAAAACTATCCTTTCCAAGCAGTGGTTTTCCAACATTGGCCGTGATTGCCACCAAAGGTACGGAATCCATGTAAGCTGTCGCGATTCCTGTGACCAGATTGGTTGCACCAGGGCCGCTGGTAGCCATGCAGACTCCTACTTTACCGGTTGCGCGTGCATATCCGTCGGCAGCATGGGATGCCCCCTGCTCATGGGATGTGAGGATATGGTTAATTTCAGGGTGGCGGTATAATTCATCATAAATATTCAGAATGGTTCCACCTGGATACCCGAATACAGTATCTACCCCCTGTTCCTTCAAACATTCTATTATGATTTGTGAACCTGTCATTTGCATGCTATCTCTCTCCCTTCCCGTTAAAGCTTTATTTCAACTCAAGTACCGCACCACGTTTCGCGCTGGTAACCATTTTTCCATATCTGGCAAGATATCCGGTTGTCACTTTCGGCTCTCGTGGCTGCCAATTCGCCTTACGTTCTGCCATAACCTCATCGCTGACATCGATGTCCAGTTTATTGTGATTGATATCGATTTTGATAACATCTCCTTCTTCCACGAGGGCTATTGGTCCTCCAACTGCTGCCTCCGGGCACACATGGCCGATGGATGCCCCACGGGAAGCCCCTGAGAAACGGCCGTCGGTAATCAGAGCCACAGATGACCCGAGTCCCATACCTGCAATTGCAGAGGTGGGGTTCAGCATCTCTCTCATGCCTGGTCCGCCCTTTGGTCCCTCATAACGGATAACCACCACATCACCTGCCACGATCTTACCACCCTTGATGGCATCAATAGCATCTTCTTCACAGTCAAACACTCTGGCCGGGCCTTCATGGACCATCATCTCCTCGCAGACCGCAGAACGCTTCACAACTGCTGTCTCCGGTGCCAGATTGCCCTTCAGGACTGCAATACCACCCGTTTTACTATATGGGTTTTCCACAGGACGGATGACTTCCGGATCTTTATTTACACAACCTTCGATATTTTCTCCCATGGTCTTACCGGATACAGTCATACATTCTCTGTGAATCAGTCCCAGTTTGTTCAGCTCATTCATAACGGCATAGACGCCGCCCGCCTCATTCAAATCCTCGATATACGTGGGGCCTGCCGGTGCCAGATGACACAGGTTTGGAGTCTTAACACTCAGTTCATTGGCCAGTTCCACATCAAAGTCGAATCCCGCTTCATGGGCGATCGCCGGCAGGTGAAGCATACTGTTGGTGGAACAACCAAGTGCCATATCCACGGTCAGCGCATTCATAAATGCATCTTCTGTCATAATATCCTTTGGACGGATATTTTTCTCATACATCTCCATTACCTTCATGCCTGCATGCTTTGCCAGAATCAGGCGATCCGAATAAACGGCCGGAATGGTTCCATTGCCCTGGAGTCCCATTCCCAACACTTCGGTCAGGCAGTTCATACTATTGGCTGTATACATGCCGGAACAGGAACCGCAGGTAGGACAGGTCTTGCATTCGTATTCTGTCACCTCTTCCTCCGACAGATTGCCTGCTGTATAGGCGCCCACAGCCTCAAACATGGAGGAAAGGCTGGTCTTGTGTCCATTGACACGTCCGGCCAGCATCGGGCCTCCGCTGACGAATACGGTAGGTACGTTGATTCTTGCCGCAGCCATCAAAAGCCCCGGCACATTCTTATCACAGTTTGGAATCATGACCAGCGCATCAAACTGATGAGCTACGGCCATACACTCTGTGGAATCAGCAATCAGATCTCTGGTCACCAGCGAATACTTCATACCGATATGTCCCATGGCTATCCCATCACAAACAGCAATGGCCGGGAATACAATCGGCGTACCACCCGCCATGGCCACACCTTTTTTCACCGCTTCTGTAATTTTATCCAGGTTCATGTGACCCGGTACGATTTCATTATAAGAGCTTACGATTCCGACCAACGGCCGGTCCAGTTCTTCCTGTGTCATGCCCAGTGCATGAAATAAACTTCTATGAGGTGCCTGCTGCATCCCTTTCGTTACTGCATCACTTTTCATAATATTACTCCTTATCTATGTACTTTCCGGATGAATCCGGAAAGGAGCCGTCGTTCACAGTTACAGACGCTCCACCAGTAAATCCCCTAACTGAGTGGTGGAAACCTGAGTACAACCCTCTGACATGATATCTCCGGTGCGGTACCCATCCTTCAGCACCTTTCTCACCGCCGCTTCCACCGCATCCGCTTCCCGATCCAAATCCAGGGAATAACGCAGCATCATGGCCGCCGATAACACGGTAGCAATAGGGTTGGCTATATTCTTTCCTGCAATATCCGGAGCCGAACCATGGCTTGGCTCGTACAGTCCGAATTTTGTCTCATTCAGGCTGGCGGATGACAACATTCCGATGGAACCTGTCACCATGCTGGCCTCATCCGATAAAATGTCTCCAAACATATTCTCTGTCAGAATCACATCAAACTGTCCTGGATTCATCACCAGCTGCATCGCACAGTTGTCAACCAACATATGCTCCAGTGTCACCTCCGGATAGTCTTTGGCCACCTCTTCCACCACGGCTCTCCATAGCCGGGAGGAATCAAGGACATTAGCCTTATCCACGCTGGTCACCTTTTTGCCTCTCTTCATGGCGATTTCAAAACCACGCTTTGCGATTCTGCGGATTTCATTCTCATCATAGGTCAGGGTATCAATTGCCTTTCTCATCCCATCTTCCACCACGGTCTTCTTCTCTCCGAAATACAGGCCCCCGGTCAATTCCCTGATGATGATCATATCGAAACCGTCACCAATAATCTCTTTCTTCAAAGGGCAGGCATCCCGCAGTTCATCATACAGATAAGCAGGTCTTAGGTTCGCGAATAGATTCAATGCCTTACGAATGCCAAGAAGTCCGGCTTCCGGGCGCTTGGACGGTTCCAGCTGATACCAGGGGGAAGTTTTCGCATCCCCGCCGATGGATCCCATCAACACCGCATCACAGTCCTTCGCGCTCTCTATTGTTTCATCCGTCAAAGGCTCTCCAGTTGCATCGATGGATGCACCTCCAAGCAATAAATTTTCATATGTAAATGAATGGCTGTATTTGCTGGAGACAGCTTCCAGTACCTTTTTTGCCTCGTTCACAATCTCCGGGCCAATCCCGTCACCATGTATTAAACCAATTTTAAAATTCATACATTTCTCTCCCTTTCATGGTTATAACACAAAAAATAAGATATTTTCTCTATATCATACTTCAATTTTATCTATATTTCAACCAAAACCGAAATTTTCATGTTTTTTAGCAGTAAACCAGTGAAGCGGAAGAAAAACCTGAATAAAATGGCCAAATCAGGAAATGTTTTCCTATGATAGTTCGGTTGTCAAATCCCTATGATACAAAAAAGCAGACCATATCAATGGCCTGCCCAATCTTCGTTCTATTTATTGTCGTTGGATTCAATAGCGTCAGACTGTTTTTCAACTTCTGCGATCGCTGCCTTTCTCATAGGGATACGGCAGTTCTTGTTATTTCCAAACTCTACGATCACATCTTCTTCTGTAAGATCAATAATGATGCCGTAGAAGCCGCCAGTGGTAACCACTGCATCGCCTACACCCATCTCATTCAGCATAGACTGAACTCTCTTCTGCTCTTTCTTCTGAGGGCGAATCATCATAAAATACATCAATCCAATGATCGCAACCATCCAGATAATCATAAATCCACCGCCCATTACTCCACCGTCTGCACTTGCTAAAATCATGTTCATTCCTCCTAAACCTCTTTCCAATTAAAGACACTATACACATGATACCGTATACCTATCATTTGGGCAAGTATTTTTTCCTTATTTTTCAACCTTTTTATCATTCTCCTGAAAACCATCCAGCTTGGCCCGCTTATAGGAAGCAAACCTTCCTTCATCCAGGGCATCCCTGATTTCTTCCATCATATTGTTATAGAAATACAGGTTATGGAGCACACAGAGGCGCATGCCCAACATCTCTTTCGCCTTCAACAGATGGCGAATATATCCACGGCTGTAATGCTGACAGGCCGGACACTGACAGCCCTCTTCAATGGGCCGGGAATCCAGTTCATATTTTGCATTGAACATGTTCATCTTGCCTTGATTGGTATAAACATGGCCGTGACGTCCGTTACGGCTGGGATATACACAATCGAAAAAGTCTACTCCACGCTCCACGCCTTCCAAGATATTGGCGGGAGTTCCTACGCCCATCAGATAGACCGGCTTGTCCTTTGGCAGATAAGGTACCACTTCATCCAGGATATAATACATCTCCTCGTGGCTCTCGCCCACTGCCAGACCACCTACCGCATAACCATCCAGATCCATCTCACGGATACGCTTGGCATGATCGATACGAATATCCGCATAGATGGCACCTTGATTGATTCCAAAGAGCATCTGTTGTTTGTTGATGGTATCCTCCTGCTGATTCAGCCAGGCCATCTTATCTTTGCAGCGCTGCAGCCATCTGGTGGTTCTGTCCACCGAAGAATGCACATAACTTCTATCCGCCACGCTGGAAGGGCATTCATCGAAGGCCATGGCAATTGTAGACGCCAGATTCGACTGTATCTGCATACTCTCCTCCGGTCCCATGAAGATTTTCCTTCCATCTATATGAGAGCTGAAGTATACACCCTCCTCCTTGATCTTCCTGAGCCCTGCCAATGAGAACACCTGAAAGCCGCCGGAATCGGTGAGGATGGGTTTATCCCAGACCATAAACTTATGAAGTCCGCCCATCTTCTTCACAACCTCATCTCCTGGACGCACGTGGAGATGGTAGGTGTTGGATAACTCTACCTGAGTCTTAATCTGCTGCAGGTCCATGGTAGAAACTGCCCCCTTGATGGCAGCGGCGGTTCCTACATTCATAAATACAGGGGTCTGGATCGTGCCGTGGACAGTTTCCAGCTGCGCACGTTTCGCCCTTCCTTCTTCTCTCAAAACATTATACATCTTCTACCTCGATTATTCAGCTTATACTTTGTTAATCCGGCCATTACGCCAGAAAGGCATGACCGGTGCTTACGCACCAGCCATGCCTTTTCAGTATAACGAATCCCTTTCGGAATTGCAATCTCTAATTTGATTATTCTTCTGCAGCAGGTTCAGCTGACTTTGCTGGTTCAACCACTTCTCCATAATAAGCCTGCAGATAGAGTTCCTTCATTTCGGCCATCAGAGGATAACGTGGGTTTGCACTGGTACACTGATCGTTGAAGGCGTTCTCCACCATCTCATCCAGTGTCTTCAGGAAAGCACCTTCCTCAATACCGTACTCTTTGATTGTGTCCTTGATACCAACCTTCTTCTTCAGATCATTGATTGCTTTCAGGAAGAGTTCGAAAGTTTCATTGTCATCTTTACCGCAGATTCCGATAAAGCGGGCGATTTCACAATAACGCTCCAGAGCATGAGGATACGGATACTGTGAGAATGTTCCCATCTTTGTAGGAGCCGGATCCGCATTGTATTTCATAACAAGCTCAATCAGCAGCGCATTGGCTATACCGTGTGGCAGATGATGGTAAGCTCCAAGTTTATGTGCCATGGAGTGGCAGATTCCAAGGAATGCGTTTGCAAATGCCATACCAGCCATGGTAGATGCATTGGCCATCTTCTCTCTGGCCACAGGATCTGCTGCACCCTTCTCATAAGCTGAAGGTAAATATCCAAAGATATTTTTCACTGCGGACAGCGCAAGGCCGTCTGTATAATCTGTAGCCATAATGGAAGCATATGCCTCCAGAGCATGGGTCAGAGCATCAATACCGGAAGCACTGGTCAATCCCTTCGGCTGATTCATCATGAAGTCTGTATCGATGATAGCCATGTTAGGAAGCAGCTCATAATCTGCGATTGGCCATTTTGTACCTGTATCGGCATCCGTGATGATGGCAAATGGTGTTACCTCGGAACCTGTACCGGAAGATGTTGGAACGGCAACAAACAATGCCTTTTCTCCCATCTTCGGGAACGTATATACTCTCTTACGGATATCCATGAAGTCCATGGCCAGATCTTCGAAGTCACACTCTGGGTGCTCATACATCAGCCACATGATCTTACCAGCATCCATGGAGGAGCCGCCGCCAAGTGCGATAATAACATCAGGTTCGAATGCCTTCAACTGTTCCAGACCTTTACGGGCGATCTGTAATGTTGGATCCGGAGCTACTTCGTAGAAGCATGCATGGGTGATTCCCATCTCATCCAGCTTATCGGTAATCGGTTTTGTATAATTATTACTGAACAGGAATGTATCTGTTACAATAAAGGCTTTCTTCTTATTATATACTGCCTTCAATTCATCGAGGGCCACCGGCAGGCACCCTTTTTTGAAATAAACTTTTTCTGGTGCCCGGAACCAAAGCATGTTCTCTCTCCTCTCTGCCACTGTCTTTATATTTAGCAAGTGTTTTACATTTACGTTCTCGGATACAGAGTTTCCTCCATAAGAACCACAGCCAAGGGTCAATGACGGTGCGAGCTTAAAGTTATACAGATCACCGATTCCTCCATGAGAAGAAGGTGTATTAATCAAAATACGGCAGGTTTTCATCCGCTGAGCATGTTCTGCAAGCTTCTCAGTTTCAGATGTATTAATATAGAGGGAAGAGGTATGGCCATATCCGCCATCTGCAATCAGGTGCTCGGCCTTGCTCAGGGCATCTTCCCAATTTTTCGCCTTATACAGTGCAAGTACAGGTGACAATTTCTCATGGGCAAATGGCTCGGAAATATCAACCGAATCCACTTCACCAATCAGGATTTTTGTATTCTCAGGCACATCGACACCGGCAAGCTTTGCGATTGTGGAAGCCTTCTGGCCTACAATCTTAGCATTGACACCACCTGCCTCATTCAGGATGATCTTACGTACTTTGTCAAGCTCAACGCTGTTCAGTACATGGCACCCTCTGTCGATAAATTCCTGTTTCACTTCATCATAAATGCTCGCAAGGGCAGTTACGGACTGCTCGGAAGCACATATCATACCATTGTCAAATGTCTTGGAATGAATAACGGAATATACTGCTGTCTTGACATCACAGCTGTCATCCATAATAACCGGTGTATTACCAGGTCCGACACCAATTGCCGGTTTTCCTGATGAATATGCGGCTTTAACCATGCCAGGTCCGCCTGTTGCCAAGATAACATCAACGGATTTCATCAGTTCATTGGACAACTCAATGGTTGGTTCCTCAACCCAGTCGATGATACCTTCCGGCGCCCCTGCTTTTACAGCTGCTTCCAGAACAATTCTAGCCGCTTCAATCGTACATTTTTTTGCACGGGGATGGGGGCTGATAATAATGGCATTACGTGTCTTAAGACATATCAAAGTTTTGAAGATCGCCGTAGAGGTTGGATTAGTAGTCGGTATAACGGCTCCCACAATACCCAACGGCTCTGCAATTTTTTTGATTCCAAAAGCAGTATCCTCTTCGACAACACCGCAAGTCTTCACATTCTTATAAGAATTGTACATATACTCTGCTGCATAGTGGTTTTTGATAACCTTATCCTCTACAACTCCCATTCCTGTCTCTTCACAAGCCATCTTAGAAAGCGGGATACGTTGTTTGTTGGCGGCCATTGCCGCATGGAAGAAGATGTGGTCCACCTGCTCCTGTGTGTATGTAGCAAATTTCTTTTGTGCTTCTCTCATGGAAGCGATACGCTCCTGTAATGCCTCCACACTGTCAATCGGTGCCTTTTTGTAAGTCATTTTAGCCATTAGAACCTCCTTAAAATATGTTTTTTAATATTAGAAGCGGATACAGACTTTCCTCCTGTTGTCTGTTCCAGCTTACATCCATCCATTCATCCATCATTACTGATTTATGCAAAATGCACAAAGATAAAATTTTTCACCTGGTGAGCATCAGGTTTTATGTTGCAATTTGTTTTTAATTTTCTGAATTGATTATAACATACTTCTAATTGAATTGAAAGTTAAGTTATTTTTTAAACAATATAGTTATTTTTTAGACAATGCAGTTAATATTTAAACAATATAGTTAAAATATAAACAATATAGATATTTTATAGACAATATAGTTAAACTTTAAACAATATAGTTAATCTTTAGACAAACTTGTCTGATAAAAGACTAAAAATGCTTGTCCATCAGACTTTACGGACTCAAATCCCCTGATTTCTCGCCCGCAAACCATATTTTCTTCAAATCCGTTGATGACTCCCATCCGAATCCAATACGGAATCTTCCATATCCTTGGTCCCTCCTGGCACCATCCATGTCACAATTCTTACCATGAGCCAGATAAAAGGCAGCCACAGAATCGTGCTCAGCACATTAAATACGGTATGAGCATTTGCAATCTGCCTGGATATCACTTCACTTTCCGGTCCCTTGGGAGATATCCACTTTATGAATTCTGCAAACCAGGGCGCCGCCCAGAGAAAGAGCAGGCTTCCGCTTACATTCAGCACGCTGTGAGCTACCGCCGTCCTTTTTGCATTGGTGGACTGGCCAATACTGGCCAGCAAAGCCGTAATGGTGGTTCCAATATTGTCACCCAGCATGATGGGAATCGCTCCTGCCAGCCCAATGATGCTCGTCACACCGTCCACTCCGGTCTGGGATGCCAGATTCTGCAAAACCGCTATGGTAGCACTGCTGCTTTGTACCACCAAGGTCATCAAGGTCCCCATCACCAGCCCAAGCACGGGAACATCGGATACTTTTTCAATCAGGTGTGCAAATATAGGACCAGAAGCCAGGGGACTCATTGCATTTTCCATGGCATCAATTCCAATAAATAAGAGTCCAAACCCCAGAATAGCCTGGCCTATGTACCTGCCTTGCTCCTTTTCCGCAAAGAAATATATGACAAACCCCAGGAATACGATCCCCCAGATATAATCACTAAGTTGAAATGCCAACAGCTGAGCAGTGATTGTGGTTCCGACATTGGCCCCCATAATCACCGATATGGCCTGGGGCAATGTCATGAGCCCCGCGCCTACAAACCCTATTACCATCACCGTTATGGCACCGCTGCTCTGAAGTACAGCCGAAGTGAGCACGCCAGCCAGCACCCCCATAAGAGGATTACTGGTCATAATGGCCAGTACATGCTTCATCCGCTCTCCTGCGGCCTTCTGCAGGTTTTCACTCATCATATTCATTCCATAGAGAAATAACGCCAGGCCCCCAAGCAGTCCGATTATCATTTTCATATATTGCCTCATCTCCCTTCCCGTCACAGCTGCATTCTGCAACCTCATGTCCCATTTCATTGTATAATCTGTTATGGTAAATCTTTACTTTTTCGATACACATTATGTAAAATCCAGATAAAAAGCGGGTTTGTGTGTTTGAAAACCATTTTTTTAACAATTGTAATTTCAAAAAATTTGTCGTATAATAGGTAATATTTCTACTTATTAATATGTATGTTGAAATATGGCCTTGCCAGGTTCACACAACCTGTCTCTTGGCATACAAATATACAATTACACTGACAGTCTTTTTTAATCTCGGCTGTCTAGAAGGAGTTTTTTTCTATGAGTACATATACACTTGGTATTGACATTGGTTCAACTACCGTTAAAATTGCTATTCTAGATGAGCAACAACAACTATTGTTCTCTGATTACGAAAGGCATTTCGCCAACATCCAGGAAACCCTGGAGGGGCTTCTGGCGAAAGCACATCAGGAGCTTGGAGAGCTGACCTTGAGTCCGGTAATCACCGGTTCCGGTGGTCTGACTCTGGCAAAGCACCTGGGTATCCCCTTCGTTCAAGAGGTAATTGCGGTATCTGCTTCCCTGAAGGCCTTTGAGCCCAAAACCGATGTGGCTATTGAGCTGGGCGGTGAGGATGCCAAAATCATCTATTTTGAAGGTGGCAATGTTGAGCAGCGTATGAACGGAATCTGTGCCGGAGGTACCGGTTCCTTTATCGACCAGATGGCCTCCCTGCTTCAGACCGATGCCCCTGGATTGAATGAATATGCAAAAAACTATCAGTCTATCTATCCTATTGCGGCGCGCTGTGGTGTATTCGCAAAAACTGATATTCAACCCCTGATTAATGATGGGGCCACAAAAGAGGATCTGGCGGTTTCCATCTTCCAGGCTGTGGTAAATCAGACCATCTCCGGTCTGGCCTGCGGTAAGCCAATCCGTGGACATGTGGCATTCTTAGGCGGTCCGCTGCATTTCTTATCCGAATTAAAGCAGTGCTTTATCCGTACCCTTGGGTTGGATGAAGAACATGCCATCACTCCTGAAAACTCTCATCTCTTCGCCGCCATCGGCAGCGCATTGAACGGGGATGAAAACATTAAACTTTCACTGGAAGGGCTGATAGAACGTCTCCACAATAAAATCACAATGGAGTTTGAGGTGGAGCGTATGGAACCGCTATTCTCCTCTCAGGAGGAATACGAGCAATTCAGCGAGCGCCAAAGCCAGAATAATGTAGCCACCAGTGACCTGTCCACGTATGAGGGCAATTGTTATCTGGGAATCGATGCAGGTTCCACCACTACAAAGGCTGCTCTTGTTGGCGAAGACGGCACCCTGCTTTACAGCTTTTACAGCAACAACCATGGAAACCCACTCGCCACCTCCATACGGGCCATTCAAGAAATCTATGAACAGATGCCCCCTTCAGCACACATCGCCTATTCCTGTTCTACAGGATATGGAGAAGCCCTGATTAAAGCCGCATTACTGCTGGATGAAGGGGAAGTGGAGACGGTATCCCACTACTATGCCGCCGCATTCTTCGATCCCGAAGTGGATTGTATCCTGGATATCGGCGGACAGGATATGAAGTGTATCAAGATCAAGAACCATACGGTAGACAGCGTGCAGCTGAATGAGGCATGTTCTTCCGGCTGCGGTTCCTTTATTGAGAACTTCGCACAATCCTTGAATTACAGTGTACAAGATTTCGCCAAGGAAGCCCTATTCGCACAGCACCCCATCGACCTGGGAACCCGCTGTACCGTATTTATGAACTCCAAGGTAAAACAGGCACAGAAAGAAGGGGCCACAGTTGCGGATATCTCCGCAGGACTGGCTTACTCCGTAATCAAAAATGCCCTTTACAAGGTTATCAAGGTATCCGATGCCTCAGAGCTTGGGAAACACATCGTGGTTCAGGGCGGAACCTTCTATAATGACGCGGTGCTTCGCAGCTTCGAACGTATCGCCGACTGCGAGGCCATCCGCCCGGACATCGCCGGCATCATGGGAGCCTTTGGTGCGGCTTTGATCGCTCGTGAACGTTACAGCGCGGATAAAACAACCACCATGCTTCCTATCGAGAAGATCGACAGCTTGCAATATTCCACAAAGATGGCTAACTGTAAGGGCTGTACCAACAACTGCCGTCTGACCATCAACCGCTTTACCGGAGGCCGCCAGTACATCAGCGGCAATCGTTGCGAACGTGGACTCGGAAAGGAAAAGAATAAGGATAATATCCCTAACCTGTTTGAATATAAGAACAAGAAACTTTTCGGTTATAAACCTCTCCCCGAGGATGAAGCCGTCAGAGGCAAGGTAGGTATCCCACGTGTTCTGAATATGTTTGAGAATTATCCATTCTGGTATACCTTCTTCACGGATTTGAAATACCAGGTTGTGCTCTCTCCTACCTCTACACGGAAGATCTACGAACTGGGCATCGAATCCATCCCCAGTGAATCGGAATGTTATCCGGCCAAACTGGCCCATGGCCATGTGACCTGGCTGATAAAACAAGGTGTTAAATACATATTCTATCCTTGTATTCCGTATGAGCGTACGGAGTTCCCGGAAGCCGTCAATCACTACAACTGCCCGATTGTAACTTCCTACGCGGAGAATATTAAAAACAATGTGGATGAATTACAAGATCCTTCCATCAACTTCCGCAACCCCTTCCTGGCATTTACCAACGAAGAGGTTCTGGCCGATGGTTTGGTTAAAGAATTCACTCAGATACCTGAAGAAGAGGTGCGCGCCGCCGTTCATAAGGCCTGGAAAGAACAGGATCAGATGCGAAAAGATATCCAGAAGAAAGGGGAAGAAACCCTGGCCTGGATGGAAAAGAACAACAAGCGAGGCATCGTGCTGGCCGGACGTCCATATCATATCGATCCGGAAATCCATCACGGAATTCCAGAAATGATTACTTCCTATGGAATTGCAGTGCTTACAGAAGACGCTATCTCACATCTGGCACCTTTGGAGCGCCCGCTTCGTGTCAATGACCAGTGGATGTATCACACCCGTTTATACGCCGCTGCCAACTATGTGAAGATGAAGGAAAACCTGGATCTCATCCAGCTGAATTCCTTTGGATGCGGTCTGGATGCCGTAACCACAGATCAGGTATACGAAATCCTGGACGGCAGCGACAAGATCTACACCTGCCTGAAGATCGATGAGGTCAACAACCTGGGAGCAGCAAGAATCCGTGTACGTTCCCTGCTGGCCGCACTTCTTGCCAGGGATAAGGCAAGGGAAGCCCGTAAAGTCACACCTTCTTCTATTAAAAGAGTGCCATTTACCAAGGAAATGCGGAAGGATTATACCATCCTCTGCCCACAGATGTCACCGATCCATTTCTCCATATTGGAGGCTGCATTTAATGCCAGCGGATACCATCTGGAGGTCCTGGATAATGACAACAAAGAGGCGGTAGACGTCGGACTTAAATATGTAAATAACGATGCCTGCTATCCTTCTCTGATGGTGGTAGGCCAGATTATGCAGGCTCTCCTATCCGGCAAATACGATCTGGATAAAGTGGCGATTATCATGTCCCAGACCGGAGGCGGCTGTCGTGCTTCCAACTATATCGCATTCATCCGCCGCGCCTTGGAAAAAACAGGAATGTCCCATATACCGGTAATTTCCATCAACTTAAGTGGTCTGGAAAGCAATCCGGGATTTAAGATTACACCGCAGCTGGCACTTCGTCTGTCCTACGCTGCTGTTTTCGGAGACATCCTGATGAAATGCCTCTACCGTATGCGTCCTTATGAAGTGAAAAAGGGTTCTGCCAACAGACTTCATCGCAAATGGGAACGCTACTGTATTAAATTTGTGGGCGACAAGCGTGTGAGCCACACCAAGTTCAAACAGATCTGCCGCACGATCATTCGTGATTTCGATAATCTGCCGATCACAGACGAGAAGAAACCCCGGGTTGGAATCGTAGGAGAGATCCTCGTTAAATTCCTCCCTGCAGCCAACAACCACCTGGCTGAGCTTTTGGAAAAAGAAGGCGCGGAAGCCGTATGCCCTGACTTAATTGATTTCATGTCTTACTGCTTCTACAACTCCAACTTCAAGGTGGAAAACTATGGCGTAAAAAAATCAAGTTCCGTGATAGCCAATCTCGGAATCGGCTATATCAACTGGCTGCGTAGTGCTGCCTCCAAGGAATATGAAAAGAGTAAGCACTTCACCCCTCCTGCCAAAATCGATGATTTGGCCAAGATGTCATCTCCCATCGTATCCGTGGGTAATCAGACCGGCGAAGGCTGGTTCTTAACCGGAGAGATGATGGAGCTGATTCACAACGATGTACCGAACATCGTATGTACACAGCCTTTTGGCTGTCTGCCGAACCACATCGTAGGAAAAGGAGTCATCAAAGCCATAAGGAAACAATATCCCAAGGCTAATATCGTGGCCATCGACTACGATCCGGGTGCTTCTGAGGTAAACCAGTTGAACCGTATCAAACTGATGCTGTCCACAGCCAATAAGAATCTATAAGAGCATTATCCACAAAAGGAAAGCCCCAGGGAAAAGACTTCTGAATAAGAAGCACTTTCCCCTGGGGCTTTCCTTTTGTTTCATACCAAACCATCCTCAACCCTTTTACAGGTATGAACTTCTTCTATTATAATGGTAGCGTAATTGTCGTCTCAAACCATTTATCATCATAGTGGAATTCATAAAACCCATCGTACTTCTCCACCGCTCTTCTGATATTCTCAATCCCCAGGCCATGAAAGGAGCGTTTGGACTTATGTGTTTTCAACCTCCCTTTACGGACCTCAGGTTTCACAGCCATGGTATTCCTCATATGCAGCAACATCATGCTGTTCTTCTGCTGGATTTTAATCAGTATTTTCCCTTCTCCCGTCCGCAACTTTTCACAAGCCTCGATAGCATTGTCAAATAGATTGGATAGGACGGTACAGATATCCTGATTTTCCATAGGAAGCAGCGGTATCGTATCTGCATCAATCTCCAGCCGAATCTTTTGTTTCTCACATTCCGTCACATTACAGTTGATAATCATGTCCATCATAGAATTTCCAGTCCAGACTTTCCGATCCAGCTTCCGAAAAGGTTCACCAATCTGCTCAATATACTCCATGGCCTCATCATTCTTCTTGGCCCTCACCATCTGATAGATGGCATTCAGGTGATTCTTGATATCATGATAATTTCTGGAGCTGGAATCATACAATTCCTGCATGTCGGCCATATTGCTTTCCAGATAGTACTTCTGAACCTCAATCAGTTGATTTTCCTCTTTCTTATCTCGATACTTTTTATATATATTTGCAGAGGCAAAGAAGATATAAAACACCAGCAGAAAGGTCATACTGATCAATCCGAGATTCTCTGTGATGTTTAAGAATGCAACCGTCTGTAGATAGTAGATGGCTCCAAACCCCAGCACCGATGCTCCCAATATCCAGCGCCAGTATCGGGCAACACCATTCTTGCACTTTCCTCTTCTATAGTATAGCAGTAACAGATACAAGAGCAGCCAGACCATATCAATCACGGCCACAAACCCGATGCGGAACATACCGCCGCTTAACTGTACGGCAAATTGAGCATTCTCCAGCACTCTGCTCATGATCACGATGCCCAGCACATCTAAAAAGGCCAGACTCATAAAATAGAAGCTGACAACAGCCAGCACCGCCAGTTTATTGACCGAATAAAGCCAGACGCTGGTCAGGAACACCACAACTATCACTTTGAATACCAGATAATCCGAAAACAGCAATACTTTATCGTTATATCGAATGAAAACCGTCAGTAAAAGGCTATATCCCACTATCACAACTTCCTGAAACCAGATTTCCCTCCTGGTGCTTCTATATTCGTTGATAAATAAAAGTTCCAAGATACGATAGCACAGATATACTTCCAGAAATGATGAGAAAAATTCTATCCCAGGCAACATATAATGCATACTCCCTCCTTTTGTTATCCCAAACCCCTTCTCGACCTACATTCACGTCATTTTCTCCAGTAAGCTGAAATTCTGGACTTTACCGCCTGTACGTGGGAGCGGCTGATATATAAGGTTGTCCCATCCCGCAGGTAGACTTCATTATTTTTGACCTTCATCACATGACGGATGTTCACCAGATACCCGCGGTCAATGTAGATAAAGGACTCCTCATCCAGTGCCTGATAAACCTCACTAAGGGTTGTACGATCCTGGCTGGTTCCCGATTCCGTGACAAATACAACATTCTTCCCCTGCTTATACAGGTATAGAATCGTATGAAATGGAATTCTTTCGCAGCGCAGACTATTCTGTATCAGATAAGCCCGCTGATCTTCCCGTTCTTCCAGCTCTTCAACGATATTCTGAAGAGCCAGGGGCAGCTTTTCTGCCAACAGAGACTTGGGTATGAACCGATAAGCGTTTCGTTCATATCCCTCAACGGCATATTCCACATGAGAAGTGATGAATAACAGATAGCCACTCCTATCCTTTTCCCTGATTTTATCGGCCAGCTCCATCCCACCGATTCCAGGCATCTCGATATCCAGCAAGTATATCTCAAACCATTCCCCCTGCTCCACCTTGCTATAAAACTCCACAGGATCTGTAAAGATAAAGACTTCTTTCTCCATCTTGTCTCCCGGAAAATACTCCTCCACCTGAGCTTCCAGCTGATGTGATATCACCTGCTCATCATCCACAATTGCAATTCTAATCATGATAACCGCTCCTGTCCTCCCCTGCTTTCTTAAGTCTATTTTATCATAATAGAGTCACATTACTACCATAATTTTAAAATAGGCGAAGCTCTGAAATTTATCTCTTTCAGAACTCCGCCTAATATCTTCCTTCTAAGAGGGCATCTCCCCTCCATGTTCCGACGAAGCCGGTATATACGCCTCCGTGTATCCACTCATGTCCGATATATATTGACTATATTCTTTCACCGTTTCCGTAGGTATATACTCCAAATCCGGATATAGGAATGCATGTAATTTCTCCACATTATTCAGCAAGGTGACAGGAACGATACAGTCCAGGCCATCCATCCGCTCTTTTACATTCGCCCCCCACTTATGGTCAAATGGAAAACCTTCGGTTCCATCTATCTGATATCCCCGTACCGAAAGTCCCAGCTTAACGATATCCTGCTTGTCGATATTGGTGTATACATCCTCCAAAACATCGTCCAACATATCGTATAAGGTAGGCAGATCAGCCCCTTTCAACTTCTCCAACATCTTATAGAGAACTGCACGTTGCCGCAGCGTACGCCGGAACTCCAGTCCCTCCCCATAACGGATACGCATATAAGATGTGGCCTGAATGCCGGATAGCTCATAGGTTCCATCCACCTCAGGCTCTATTTCCTCATATTCCTTTCCTGTGATCTCCGATGTGCCCTCGCAATAGTCATTCATCATCACAACTTCATCGGCAGTCAGATTCATCTCTATTCCGCCAAGATGATCAATCACATCGATGATGGCCG
>DVNN01000324.1 GCA_018714325.1 Candidatus Pelethocola excrementipullorum | reverse complement strand
TTCCCTTCATGGGTAAGGAGAAATATAGAATTTAAACAAAATCTATAGATTACATAAGTTATTCATTTAAAAAATATGGTATTTTATAGATAGTAGAAAGAGGAGGGGATTGAGACTGTATGATAAAAGTGCTGTTGGTGGATGATGAGGTGCTGGCGATGGAATATCTGCATAATATGATTGATTGGGAAGGGAACGGGTATCAAATTGTCGGACATGCATTCAATGGAAGAAAAGCGATGGAGATGTATGAAGAAGAGAGACCGGACATTGTAATCTCTGATATTAAAATGGTGGGGATGGATGGGCTTGAACTGGCAGAATGGCTGAAACAGCGAAATCCTGATGTCATAGTGATATTACTATCGGCCTATAAGGATTTTGAATATGCCCAAAAGGGAATTGAATATGGGGTGGCGAATTACCTGTTAAAACATGAATTAAATGAGAAGAAATTAATACAGGAGCTGGAAAAAGTTCGGAAGAAGTTGGAGACCGGAGCAAAAACCAGGAAGATATACCAAAAGTATTTTACCAGACAACTTATATATAATCAGGCGGATACCGCTGAAATAGAGGCGGAGGAGTTGGGGAATCGGTTCTTTCTTGTAATGATACATAGAAATGACAAGTTCCAAAATGGAAAATTTAAGGAAATAGAGTGGACGGCAGAAGAAATCATGGAACTGGCGGAAGTATTGGAAGAGGACAAAGACGGAATTTCTTACGTCGCTGATGTGCGCC
The DNA here is from genome assembly GCA_018714325.1 of Candidatus Pelethocola excrementipullorum. Lineage (GTDB taxonomy): Bacteria > Bacillota > Clostridia > Lachnospirales > Lachnospiraceae > Novisyntrophococcus > Novisyntrophococcus excrementipullorum. The sequence goes on along the minus strand of DVNN01000324.1, from coordinate 5,197 downwards.
TAACAATAAATACAGTCATCATTTTATATCAGATAGAGAATATAACAAGTAAATATATGGTCAGCACTATGATTGAAAGAAAGAGCAAAGAGATAGAAGATAGGATGAAGAGGATACCTGGATGCCAATTTAATCTAATCTATAGCGATGAAATAAGGAAAAATGAGATCAGCAATATTTTTCAAAGAATGTCCAGACAAATCCACCATGCTGTCTTTTGGAAGCCATGCCGCGCTTATCCATTGAATCGGTTAAGAGTATCAGAAGATGAGAACAAAGTGGCATGGAATGAGCTTATGAAGGAATTAAGCACTATGATATATGATGGAAATCAAGAATGGGATCATTTTATTGCTTATTTGTTTGAGAAGGTAAAGTATCCGGAATATAATCTGGGAGAGTTTAAAGAGTTACTGCATGCATTGGAAAATCTAATCCGGGAGCTGGAGGAAAAAGAGGGGTTCATGCATAAAAGTATGGAGGAAGAGGGAAATAGAATAGAGGATATTCAGAACTATTATGTGAGTTGTATCCGCCACATATATTTCGAATTGCAGGAAAGAAAAAACAAAAAGTATTCCAGACTGATACAGGATGTGATGAGATATATACGAAAAAATTATAACCAGGAATTGAGCCTTGAAATATTGGGAGAAAGATTTCAGATGAATGGAGTCTATCTGGGGCAGATGTTTAAAAAGGAAGTGGGAGTGACATTTCTTAAATTTCTGACGAACTGCAGAGTAGAAGAGGCAAAACGTCTATTGGAGGAAGGGGACCTGAATATATCGGAAGTGGCTGAAAAGGTGGGATATAAAACAAGCCAGTACTTCAGTCAGATATTCATAAAAACAACGGGCGTAAGACCACAGGAGTACAAAAGATGGAACGAAGCATAATAAAGAAAAAACACCTAAAAAGAAGAATACTAATGAATATATCAGTAGTGTTGGTTATATGCATGGTAATCAGTACCGTCGTGAGTTATTTTTACTTCGAAAAGGTGGTGCGGGAGCAAAAAATTACAGATGAAAAGACCAAATTACAGCAAGTGGCAAATCAGATAGATTTTATGACGGAAGATATACATAATTTTGCCAGAAGTATAGTAGTTGACGAGACCATTCAGGGAATCATGAATGAAAAGGATTTTGAGACCGTGTACCAGGGAGTCAAGAGAAATGATATTATTTCAAAACAACTGGTATTCTATAACTCTCTGCGGACATATATCGGTTGTTCCTATATAGAATTGTCAAATGGACAACGTTTCAGCAGCAACATCCAAAGCATGGAAGATCATTATCTGGATGAAAAACTAACAACCGGAGAAATCAAGGAATATAATCAACATGAGGAATGGAATTATTCAAATCCTTATTACAGCCGTGATCCGGGAAGGGTAAAGCTGGTAATCTGTAACAGGACTCTGATGCTGGATAAATATAATTTCGGTTCACATCAGGGAACTTTATATTTGGAAATTTATATGGATTATTTTCTCAAACAGATCCAGACCTATGAGAAGGACTATGAAAATGTCTGCCTGATTGGAAACGGAAAAGAGGTCTTATATGAAAAAAATCCCCAGGAGCAGACAAGTAAATTCATCGAAGAAAAAAAAGAAGATTCAGGGGATGGTGTCTATAGGGTGAAAGGCGGCTACCTGCTTTGTGAGGAGATTGAGGAGGCAGGATGGAGATTATACACTTTGATTACTGACAGATATTTGTGGGAGAGAAGCAGTTTTGTGCTGGAGTTTTTCCTTGTATCGTTTCTGGTTTCCCTGGGCTTGATATTACTCACCACTTCAAGGCTGTTAAAAAACATAATCCATCCGGTGGCACGTCTGTCGGAACAGATGGAGCAGATGGATTATGAGAATCTACATGGGGAAGAGATTGTCCAGACAGGTGATGAAATCCAGACCTTATATGAATGTTACGGTAAGATGATGGAAGAGATACGCAGCGGTATTGAAGATCGAATGGAATATGAAAAACAGAAAAAAAGCATGGAATTTGATATCATGCTTTCCCAAATTAATCCTCACTATCTGTATAATGTTTTGAATACGGTGGTGTATTTTGCAAAGGCTGAGAAGACTGAGAATATTGTGAAAATCGTGAACTCACTGATTTATACCTTACAGGAGACCATGAAGGTCGGCGAACACAATATTGATACCACAATCCAAAAGGAACTGGAACTTACCGAATGTTATCTGAACATTCAGGAATACCGTTATCCGAACCGTTTTCAGGTCAGAATTGAATGCGATGAAAGTCTAAAAAACTGTGAGGTACCGAAGACTATCATACAGCCTATCGTGGAAAACGCCATCCTTCACGGAATATTACCGGCGGAACGAGAGGGGAAAGTTGACATTTGTATTTACAGCCAGAAGAACTTACTTTGTATAGAGATAACAGACGATGGCATAGGAATATCAGATGAACTGCTGGAGATCTTTCAAAGGGGAGAGGAGATTGCCAATGAAGCCAGCGGCCGTAAACATATTGGAATCAGCAATGTGAGAGATCGTATCAGATACTTATACGGAGAATCTTATGGCATGTGGATACGTAAATTAAATCCCAGAGGAACCCAGGTCACACTCCATCTTCCTGTTATCAGAAGCAGTTTGGAAGAAATATAAAATGTGTACAAAATCTTAAGATTGTCCTGTAGGCGGCAGAAGGGAAAAATGCTAGTCTATGTACATACTTTGAATAAGGGGGATATATCAGTATGAAAAGACACATGAAAAATATTGCCGCGGCAGCAATTTCCATAACGGTGGCTGTAGGAGTACTTTCCGGATGCGGTGCCGGAGAAGAGGAGGGTGAGGGGAAGACAAACACGGATGTAAGCGGTCAGAGCAGCGCGTCAGCCTCATCCGCAGCGGATTACAGCGAACCCCTTCCGGAAGATTATGAAGGTACTTTAACCATGTGGGGATGGGACGATATCTATTATAAGTCAGTGACAGAAGCATTTCAGAAGAAATATCCGAATGTAAAATTCGAGTATACTCCCGTGGCAAATGGAGATTTGCTTCAGAAATATCAGACGGCACTTGCGACGGGAACAGAACTTCCGGATATTGCATGGGCGATTGTGGATTCTAGAGCCAAAGTCTTTGAACTGGATATGTGGGAAGCATTGGATCAGGCCCCATATAACTTTGATATTAATGAGGTATATGAATATCTTCATCCTAAGATGGTGAACTCAAAGGGTGATGTCTGTGGTATTGAACAATGCCTATCTCCGGCAGGACTCGCTTATCGTAAAGATCTGGCAAAAGAGTATCTGGGAACGGATGATCCGAAGGAACTGGAAGCAATGCTCTCCGACTGGGAAACTTTCATAGAAAAAGGGGAAGAGGTTTACGAAAAAAGTGGGGGAACGATCTACATGTGGCCGGGAGTTGCGGATGCTCAGCAGTTTATCCGTGAGCAGGAAGGAAAATCCTGGATCGAGGGCGATGTCATTAAGGCAACGGACAGTCTGCAGCGGTCTCTGGAACTGGCCTGTGAGTTTCGTGATAAACATATTGTAGACAAGCTGGAGGCATGGACACCGGCATGGTATGCATCCTTTGGCGAAGGCAAGCATATCTTTGCAGGCTGTGCCACATGGTCCGTTCCGTTTACAATCGAGCCGAATGATCCCTCAGGAGAGAACGCAGGGCATTGGGGGCTGATGAGCGCACCGGAGGGAAATATCAGCTGGGGCGGAACTACACTTGGAATCTCCAAGACCTGTAAGGATAAACGGCTTGCATGGGAATTTATTAAATTTGCCACTCTGTCCACAGAGGGAGCGGAGGCTTTAAACGAAGTCGGTTTTATGACATCGGCCCTCAAACCCTACGAGGAGAAGCCGGAATTACGCAGCTTTAAGAGTGCCTGGTTTGGAGATCAGGATCTCGGCGCATATTTTCTGGATGAAATCATTCCGAATATCAAGCCCAGAACTATGAATATGGACGATAATGTGATTCATGAGACCCTCAATCTGATTACGACAGCTTTGAACAATGACAGAAGCATGACAGCGGAACAGGCATTGGACAAGTTGAAAGAAGAATTGGAGACGAAACTTCCAGATTATACGGTAGAGTAATAGATATAGGTGTTGCTAAATACAATTGCCCAGGAAGAAAGCTCACTGTGTTCAGACAGTTCTTCCCGGGCGATTAACGTAAAATCTGTGAAGACTCTCATAAAGAAAGGGTGTGGATTGATGAAAAAGGCAAATCTCAGCAGCAAATCTCTGAAAAAATGGCCTTACATATTTTTGCTGCCATATTTTATATTTTATTTTATGTTCTTTATTTTTCCTACTATCTATTCATTTCTAATTAGTTTGACGGACTGGGATAGTGTGGTGGGTGCTGCAAATCGCAATTTTGTGGGATTTGTGAACTATGTAAAGTTATTTACCCGGGATAAGCTGTTTTATAAATCCCTAAGCAACACATTCATGTTTATGATTATCTATATTCCGATACTGATACTCGGAGGTTTACTGTTGGCGGTTCTTCTATATAAGCTGAAGAAGACAAGCCGTCTGTTTCAGACTATCAATGTGCTTCCGTATATTACAACTCCGGTTGCAATTGGTATCATATTCTCCTTTTTATTTGACTGGTCTACGGGGATCATTAACAATATATTGATACAGACTGGGATTCTGGAAGAGGGGATTAACTGGCTGGGGAGCGGTACAACGGCCCGGTTGGTTGTAATTCTACTTATTGTATGGAAGAATCTCGGATATTACCTGCTGATCTACCTTGCTGGATTATCAACCATACCGGAAGACATCTCAGAAGCGGCCATGGTGGATGGAGCCAATAAATTCCAGGTGTTCTGGAGAATTACGGTTCCATACCTGAAACCAATCACCATCTTCCTGGTCTTGACCAGTATCATCAGCGGATTTCAACTGTTTGATGAACCATACTTGTTATTTAGTAATATAAACAGTAGCGTGGGCGAACCGGAACGGTCATGTCTTACCAGCATGATTTATTTCTTTGATCAGACCTTTAAGAGCTCAACCAGGCTGGGGTATGGTGCGGCTGTTTCCTATGGGATTTTTGTAATTGTACTGATAGTGAGTATGATTGTATCAAAAATTGTCAACAAGAAAGGGGCTGATGCGTGATGAGGAAGATCAAAAAGAC
>DVNN01000323.1 GCA_018714325.1 Candidatus Pelethocola excrementipullorum | reverse complement strand
CGAGGACAGTAGGCGCTTAATCGTTGTTGCAAAAAACTCATAAATCAACTTTAGAGCCAGTCGGCAATATCTATCCCAAACGTATGCTGGGGGCTATTAAAAAACAGTTTGATAAACGCCTCATAGTTGCTATGTGTGGCGTTTATTATGAGAAGAACTTAAAGAGGAATTTATATAACCTACAAAAACGAATAATCATTTGCTTCGAGGTTATAATATGATATAATATATAACATGAAAGTGAGGCGAGTTTAGTGGATCAAATATTTTTATCTGAATACAAAGATTTGCTTGAACGCAAAACTAAAATAGAAAAAGAATTACAGACTCTTGTGCGGGGCTACATCTCAAATAAAACAATTAATGGGAAAACATATAGGTATTTGCAAAATAGAGTCAATGGAAACCTGACAAGCAAATATTTAAAAAATACGGAGGCTGATATGGTTGCCGAACAGATTTCGCGCCGAAAAGAATATGAGAAAGAACTGCCGAAGCTGACTGCACGAATCAGTGAGCTTGAGCAGGCAGCCCGATTAATTGGGAAGAATACCAGCCGTAGGCTTATGCTTTTGAGGCTTAGCATAGGCATGGACAGCTTGACCCCAGAAGAAAAAAAGCACAGCATCTCATTTGCCAGTGCCATGAATGCTGTGGAGGGGATTCCTGTCAGTGAACAGACCGCACAGGATATTACAGCCTGGCAGAATGGAAACGAACCCTTTTTCAAGATTTTTGAAGCGACACTCAAGCGGTATGGCTTCTCTGCGGGGGTGTGACAATGCGTGATCCTTATCTATACGATGATGTTGATGTACTGAAAAATCTTGCCAAGATTAAAGATCCCAAAGTACTCCAAAAGGCTGAGGCTGATATTACCATCCTGGCGATGACAGGAATATATAATCAGCATTATGAAAAATTTGATACCGAGACCCTGCAGGATATACATTTCAATATATTCGGACAAATTTATGACTGGGCCGGAGAATTTCGTTCTATACAGATGATTAAGCCTGAAGATGTGCTGGGCGGCGATACCGTGCGCTATGCTTATCCGAAAGAGATCAAGAAGCAGCTGGCTGCATCCATGAAAGAAATAACAAAATTAAAACCGAATGATGATAATAAGCGTGATATTGTATTTCGCTTGGTAAGGATTATCGCCCAAATTTGGCAAACTCATCCTTTTCGAGAAGGAAACACCCGGAGCGTCATTGTTTTTGCCGTATTATTAGCTAAGTCGCTTGGCTTTGACGTGGACCATGAACTGTTTAAGAAACACTCCACATATGTGCGCAGCGCCCTTGTTTGGGCATCACAAGGTATATATTCTAAGTATGAGTATTTAGAGCGCATTTTCTTTGATGCTATCCTTCATGATGAACATGTTGAGGTTGATGTGCCATCAGATAAGAAATATGAAAGGATTGGAGACTATCAAGTGCGGGACTACAAAGAACGCCCACATGAATATCTGGATAATGATAAACTAAAAAATAAATAAGACTTTTTAGGGTACAAAGCCGAGGACGTTCCATCTTTTAGGGGAACGTCCCTTTTTCATGTCCATTTTCAGGAAGGAGCTATTTTAGTATTCAGAGTTATAATGGGAATTATCATAGCACACTCGTATATTTTTTGGTAGTTGATCTGGCAGCATTGTTGACAACCTATCTTCATTCCCATCCTTTATGGCTTCCTCATAATACCAGCATTTATATTTAAGCATATCGAGGACTCTTTCCAGCTTATCTATTTCATTTTCAACAGCAGATTTTTGTTCCTCAAATAATTCTTTACGTTGCTTAAATGTTTGGCTTCCCTGTGTGCTCCATTCCATAAATTTCTTTATATCTTTTATTGCCAGACCTGATTTCTTTAGGCATTCGATGACTCTAAGCGCCTCTATCTCATTGTCTGAAAATCGTCTCACGCCAGAGGATCTTTGAAGATTAGGAAATAGGCCTTCTTTATCATAATATCTTAGTGTTGAAGCAGGTAAATGAAACATTTCTGAAGTTTGCCCAATGGTATACATATTTATTCCCCCAAATTCTTTTTGATTTTATGCTTGACTTAAAGTTAAGTTTAAGTGCTACTATTGTAATATATTCAGAAATAAATGTCAAACAAAGGAGATAACTATGAGTAAAGATTTAGATATGACACAAGAGTGGGATAAAGTTTTCACCAAAAATGATAAAGTGAATCATCGTAAGGTTACCTTCCCAAATCGTTATGGAATAACATTAGCTGCTGATTTATACGAACCCAAAAGCATAGAAGGGAAACTTCCTGCAATTGCTGTAAGCGGACCCTTTGGGGCGGTGAAAGAGCAATCCTCTGGACTATATGCTCAAACAATGGCCGAAAAAGGATTTTTAACAATTGCCTTTGACCCATCATTTACAGGTGAAAGCGGAGGAAATCCTCGTTATGTTGCATCACCTGATATCAATACAGAAGATTTCCAGGCCGCGATAGACTTTTTATCTACTCAGGACAATGTAGATTCTGAAAAAATTGGAATAATTGGAATCTGTGGTTGGGGTGGAATGGCTTTAAACGCCGCAGCGATTGATACAAGAATTAAAGCTACAGTCACATCTACCATGTATGATATGTCTCGTGTGAATGCACAGGGATATTTTGACGCAATGGATGAAGATGCCCGATATGAAGTGCGTAAAAACTTAAATGCGCAAAGAATTATAGATTTTAAAAATGGAGATTATGCAAGAGCCGGGGGAGTTGTCGATCCGCTTCCCGAAGATGCACCATACTTTGTAAAGGATTATTATGATTACTATAAAACAGCTCGTGGATATCATAATAGATCATTAAATTCAAATGATGGATGGAATATTACCTCAGCACTATCGTTTATGAACATGCCAATTTTACAATACAGTAACGAAATTCGAAGTGCTGTATTGATGGTTCATGGCGATAAGGCACACTCTTGCTATTTTAGTCAGGATGCATTTAAGAAGTTGAAGGGTGATAACAAGGAACTTATGATTTTACCTGGTGTTTCTCACACAGACTTATATGATAAGACCGAAATCATACCGTTTGATAAGATAACAGAATTTTTTTTGAAACATTTAATTTAAAAGTTCATAAGCAAGAAACAAAATACAAAGGGCACTTCTGATTCGGTAAAGCGAACTGAAGTGCCCAACTTTTAAAAGGAGAATTCGAATGAATATTTTAGTAGTAAACGGAAGCCCTCGTTCCAATGGAAATACTGCTGAAATGGTGGATTCATTTACAAAGGGAGCCAGAGAAGCAGGAAACGAAGTCATTGATAAAGGTGTTTATGCTTCGTCCGTGCAGGTGTATCAAGAAGCATTTATAGACTATATGAAAACACAGGATATGGGCATCATTACAGCACATGGGGAAGAAAACAAGTCAGAGGCAAAGCTGGCAGAGGCGTATAAACTGGGGAAAAGTTTGGGATAAAATCTTACATCCTAATGAAAATGTACAGAATAAGATATGTTTAAGAGATCTAACCATGGTTATAGTCCAGAATCAATAGTAACTAGGAGGAGATACTTACGATTAGTGAAGAACTTGCCAAGGGGGGTGTCGTTGTCCATTCAATTTCTTTTCCAGCTTTGAAATGCAACAAAAAAATATGGACGGCGGAACTATGACCGCTGCAAGCCGAGGGCGTTTCACTTTTTAGGTGGACGCCCTTTTTATACCCATTTTAAGAAAGGAGGCCGCGCATAAAGCCCGGACGGTTATGATGAAAGATTACTGAAATTTTCTGTATTCCATTGACATGGTCAATCAGATTGACTATAATGCGATTAATATGATTGACTATTTTAATAAGGAGGGAAAAACAAATTGCATGATAGTAAACTCATTGAAAACGGAACAGAAACCATTCAAGTCTTTAGTCGATTGTGGCTTAATACAAAGAAGAATCTACCCGTGCGTTTCAGCGAAATGCGTCTGCTACTGCTTCTTGAAAAGAACAAGGAACCTATAACGCCTGTAGAAGCTGCAGAAGTTTTGGGCATAAAAAAGCAGATGATAACCACTATGGCAAACGTCTTAGAGAAGAAAGGGTATATCATAAAAAGTCCATCTACTACAGATAGACGAAGTCATATCCTGTCGCCAACGCAAAAGGGGAGAGACTTGGTACACCATCGCTACGCAGAATATTTTAGGATTGTCAATACAATCAAGGAGAAGCTGGGAAAAGATGATTTTGTTACGTTTATTACTCTGCTTACGAAAATAAACACAGTGCTGCAAGAAGCCAGTATATCACAAAATTGATAGTGCTGACCACCCAACCGGAAGTGATAGCGAGCGCGCTTCTTGACAAACCCCTGACAATTCCCACACAAGTCACGGACAGAGTGGTAGTATGATTACACAAACGTTGTGGGGATGAATGTGCTATCAAAGTTGGACAAATCATCGGAAGCAACAGCGAAAGGAGAAATTCAAGATGAGAATTTTAATTATGGTTATGCCCTTGCTTGTCATAGCAGGGTTAACAGTCAACGCGGGAAGGCAAATTTTCCTTTGGCTGAAGTTAATATGGGAAGGTGTCAATCCACTCGCCTATGGCATTATTTTCGGGGTGCTGGTACTCGCTACAGTGGCAGCGTTTATCGCCAGCCGGGTACCAGACATTGGTGTTCCCCGCATTGTGTTCTTGATTGGACACCATGCGTTGGGAGTCCTCGTCTATCTGATCATGATTGTCAATATAGTCAGCCTTTTGCTTCTGCTCGGAAGATTGGTTCACCTTATCCCATCCCCCATGCCGGGAGCCGTGGGGTTGGTTTCAGGAACCTTTTCACTGCTGCTTATAGCCGGACTTACCATCTATGGCGCTGTTCACGCCTCGAACATCCAGACAAGCCGCTATACTGTCCAAATCGGGCAGACGCAGACGAAGGCGGACTCTCTGCGCATCGCATTAATCAGCGACATACATTTGGGGTATGTCATTGAAGAAAAGCATCTGGCAAAGGTTGTAGAGGCGGTAAATGCAATAAACCCAGATGTCATCTGTATCACAGGCGACATTTTTGATGGCGATATGACCTCACTTTCAAATCCAGAGAAACTTCAGGCATTATTCCGCGAAATGGATGCTACATATGGTGTTTATGCATGTTTAGGCAATCATGATGCTGGAGCAAGCTATGAACAAATGCTGGAATTTTTGTCAGGAGCAGATATCCAGGTTCTGATGGATGAAGCCATTGTTATTGATGAACGGTTCATACTGGCAGGCCGGAGGGACTCCCGCCCTATCGGAGGGCAAGGTGATGCCCGTGAAGCACTAAAAGGACTGCCTGAAACGAAAGAGCTTCCCGTGATTGTGATGGATCATCAGCCGGAAAACATCAGCGAGTACGGCAGTGAAGCCGATTTGATACTGTCCGGCCATACCCATCAAGGACAGATGTTCCCACTAAACCTTATCACAAACGCAATATCAGATGTGAACTATGGGTATTATCGTGCATCGGATGGGAGTCCCCAAATTATCGTAACTTCTGGTGCCGGAACATGGGGACCTCCAGAAAGGGTCG
>DVNN01000322.1 GCA_018714325.1 Candidatus Pelethocola excrementipullorum | reverse complement strand
TGAACCTCAGGACCTGAAGGTCCTAAGAAGAACCACATGGATTGGAGGACTTATCTGCGGGCTCCTTCTGGCTTCTGCCAGCAGCCTCCAGCAAATTGGCATTGAATTTACCACTGTGGGAAAAGCGGGATTCATAACAGCCTGCTATATTATCCTGGTACCCATCATCGGTCTGTTTTTGAAGAAAAAATGCAGCCCTCTCATCTGGGTGTCCGTAGTGCTGGCACTGGCCGGACTGTATCTTCTCTGTATTAGAGGTGGTTTTTCCATCGCAAAAGGCGATATTTACATCTTCATTAGTGCAATTTTGTTTTCACTGCATATACTTACAATCGATCATTACGCTCCACGGGTCGACGGAGTTAAGATGTCATGTATTCAATTTTTTGTATCCAGCATCTGTTGTGGTGTCATAATGTTCCTAGTGGAAAATCCCCGGTTTGGTGATATCATCGCCGCCTGGCAGCCACTGCTTTATGCAGGTGTGATGTCCTGCGGCATCGCCTATACACTGCAGATCATTGGCCAAAGAGGTGTAGAGCCTACCGTGGCTTCCCTGATTCTTAGTCTGGAATCCAGCATCTCGGTGTTGGCCGGATGGTTGATTCTGGGACAGCGGTTAAACGGACAGGAAATCCTTGGATGCGCGACTGTGTTTGCCGCCATCATACTGGCTCAGCTGCCGGCTAAATCCACCAATACCAGCAGCACGCCCCGAAAGGATAAACGCCTGGCAGGTTAAAACCTGTAAATCAAGAAAATCCGCTTAGCTTAAACCTCATTTTTCACAAGAAAAGGACAGGAAACCAATAGACAACACTTTGTCTGGTGGCATCCTGTCCTCTTTATATGTCCATAAAGCTACGGGCGATTTCTGCGGCATCAACGGCATTTTCCGTATAGCCGTCAGCACCGATTTGAATGGCGAATTCTTTTGTTATAGGTCCGCCGCCCACCATGACCTTAAAATCTTTCCGGTTATGTAATTCATTCAGAGAATGTACGATATGTCGCATCTCCGGCATGGAAGTGGTCAGCAGGGATGACACACAGACGATATCTACCTCCGGATGTTCTTTCACAGCATTAATAAATCGCCGTGTGGATACATCCACGCCCAGGTCAATCACATCAAAGCCAACACTTCGAAACATGATCCCCACTAAATTCTTTCCCACATCGTGAAGATCACCTCCTGCTGTTCCCAAAATCACTTTTCCCAGATTGCCAAAGTATTCCCCTTCCAGGTAAGGTTCCAGATAATCCATCCCCTTTTTCATGGCTCTGGCAGCCGCTAAAATCCGGGCTACATCACCATCTTCATCCCGGTAATGGTGTCCCACTTTACGCATGGCGGGGAGCATGGCATCATCCAGTATGCTTCTGGGTTCCGTACCGACCTTTATGGCCTCCTGCAGCGTTTTTTCCACTGCTCTGGGTTTTCCTTCTTCAATTGCGTATCGTATCTCCTCCATAAAAGTCATGACAAACACTACTCCTTCTGAGACCAGCCTTTATTCAGGTGTGTATCTGCCATATCCCTCTCTTCCACTATATCATTTTAAATCTCTGCACTATTATAGGGCCAGCAGAAAACAGCTAGTATAGGCAATTGTACCTTCTCCGTAATAATAGGGCAACTGATTATCACTGCACACCTGGCTGACCAGCAGACCATAGGCCTCCATCGAAGATATACGCTTCTCAGGCAAACGGCAGGGTCTGTCAGGATAGGTGCAGGAACTACACTGGGTACAACAGCCGGTACCAAGTGGCAGTACCTGTCCGCAGCTCTTTCTCAGTTCTTCTGCCAGCTTTACAAAGCGTTCCTGATGTTCCTTTTCAACCTCTTTCATGCCTTCAAAATCAAAGGAATCTTCGAGCTCTCCCTTCGTCTGGACAACAATCCCTGTGGTATAAGGTTCTATCTCATTCGAACACTCATCCAGGGATCCGCAACCCGGCGGACAAGACCAGTTCTTTCCGTACATATGACATTTATCAGACGCGCACATTTCCCGGACCTCAGGCAGCAGCTTTAAAGTGGAAATATCCAACGGTGCCGCCGCTGCGAATCCAAAATCCAATGCGGTCTTTACCCACCCTTCTATCATATCACCTTTCCTCCGCATTCGCAAACTCTAATTCATCCACAAACATATCTTGAAACTCGGATTCCTGAGCTAAATCTACAGCCTCAACCTGCTTAACCAACTCACAGATATCCTGGAATAGTCCACCATTCAATACAGCCAGCTTTGTACCTTCGCCTGCGGCATTGCCGATCCCATGGATTTTCTCCCTCAGCTCATAGGGAATCAACCCGATCATACAGGCACTTTCCGTATCCATATAGTTACCAAATGCTCCTGCCAGAAGCACCTGTTCTATCTGTTCTGTTTTAACGGACATCTTCTGGATAAGCATTCGAATTCCCGCTGCAATCGCACCTTTTGCCAGCTGTACTTCCCTCACATCTCTCTGGGAAATAAAAATCTCCGGGCGTCCCTCTTTGCCATCGGCTTCCTGTAGCAAAAACACAGGTTTACCATCCCGTGTCTGGAGACGCCAACTGTTGGCAACTGCCACCTCATCCTTCAGCTCTTCCAGTTCAGCAAAACCTCCGCCACAGTCAATAAATCCATATTGGATTAATAAAGCAATCACATCAATCAGACCAGAGCCGCAAATCCCTTCTGCCGTCTCGGCGTCGATGATCTCCAGCTTCAACTCCAGGCCTTCTACGCGTACATGGCTAATGGCTCCTTTTGCGCCACGCATCCCACAACCGATCTTAGCACCCTCAAAGGCCGGGCCGGCCGCTGTGGAACAAGTGACAATTTTCTTTTGATTCCCCAACACCAGTTCCCCATTGGTTCCGATATCAACCATCAACGTCAAGGGCTCCAGATTTTCAAAATCCACGGCTAACATGCAGGCAGCCGTATCCGCGCCTACAAAACCTGCGATATTAGGAAGCATCATCACCTTCCCTTTTGGATGAATTCTCATGCGGCATTCCCCGGCATCTAAGATCATGCCGTCTTTTATCTCAGGGACATAGGGTGCTATCACAAGACTTCTGGGTGAGATTCCCAGAAACAGATGATGCATACAGGTATTGCCCGCAATCGCTGCAAGCAGTATCTCCTGTGTCGAAATGCCGGCATTCTTACAGGCTTCCTCTATCAATTCATTCAGCGCATCCTGTACCACTTCCTGCATTCTTTTCCCATCGTTCTCCAAAACGTAATTGGCCCTGGCAATCACATCGGCTCCAAATTGGAACTGAGGATTCACGGTACTTACGATGGTGAGTTGTTCCCCTGTGCCGCCATCCATAAGATAACCGGCAATGGTGGTGGTTCCAATATCAAATGCCATCAGATAGCCCTTCTCGGCTCCCTCTACCGCAGGTGCCACTTCCACCCTCCTGCACACTCCATCGGTGAGAATCCGATGCTTTGTTTCCGTTCTTCCGGTATCCACCACCATATTTCTGTCAATTATGGTCTGGCAGGCCGAAACAACCTCGCTTTTACCATCCAGCTCAATCGTTACGTTGCATTTCCCACATACCCCTCTTCCACCACAGGGTGCATCAGGCTCCAGGCCCGCCATACGCTCCGCTCCCAATATCGTGGTGTTTTCCGGGACCTCAATCATCTTATCCTGAGGTAAAAATCTGACTTTAAATCCAGCCATTCTAATCACCTGCCATTTCACTTTTATAAAGAGAAAACTGCCGCATAAATCTCATGCGGCAGCCCAATTATTAAGAAGAGTAACTATGCTACAAGTGTCTTTGCCAAAGTAGCTGCTGAAGCAGCATCTTCGGAATATCCATCAGCTCCAATTTCATCTGCAAATGCCTGTGTAATCGGTGCTCCGCCTACCATAATCTTAATGTCCTTACGGAAGTCCTGAGCTGCGAGAGCAGCTACTGCATCACGCATAGCAGGCATTGTGGTGGTCAGCAGTGCAGACAGACATACGATCTTTGTATCAGGGTTTTCATTCACTGCAGCGATGATCTTATCAGCCGGTACATCCACGCCAAGATCGATAACTTCGAATCCTGCGCTCTCCAGCATCATAGCTACCAGGTTTTTACCGATATCATGAAGGTCACCAGCAACAGTAGCGATAATCAGTTTTCCTAATGCTCCTGTAGCATCACTGGACAGATGAGGTTTTAAAACTTCCACACCAACTTTCATGGCCTTAGCTGCTACCAGCATCTCAGGAACGAAAATCTCGTTGTTTTTGAACTTTTCGCCTACAACGCTCATTGCATCGATCATACCTACGTTCAGGATTTCAACTGGATCACATCCTGCATCCAGAGCCGCCTGTACAACAGCACCAATCTGTTTCGCTTTACCTTTTTCTACCAATGCTGCAACTTCTTGAATCTTTGACATAATACTTTCCTCCGCTTATTTTTATATTTGCTCCTGAACCGTTTCCGCTCGGTCCTGGAATAACGCACTTGTCTTATGTAGCTTCTATAAAATCATAATCCATTTATCATTTATTATTTTGCTTCTGGTTTGCTGAACAAACCATCACGATAGGCACCGATGTACTCCATACAATAATCATCTTCACCCAGTAATGCTTCTGTTGCGTAGATTACGCCCAGCATATCCCTGTTGGTCGGATCCAAGATCGCACTATCCAGTCCTGCATTCATAGCCAATACGGTAAATCCTAAGTTGATATACTTACGCAGAGGTAAGTTAAAGGATATATTGCTGACTGCCGCTGTGATATGGATATCAGGATACTGTTTACGAACCGTACTGATAACCTCAACGTTCATGGCAATTCCATCCTCTGAGGTACAAAGCATCTCCACCAGGGGATCGATGTGGATTCTGGAAGGTTTGATTCCATACTCTTTTGCCTTTTCCATAATGTTGTTAAATACTCTCAGACGATCTGCTGCCGTCTTCGGAATTCCTGTATCATCGCTGCAAAGCGCGATTACTTCCCATTCTGAATCAGCGATTAACGGGAAGATTTTATCGATTTTATCACCCTCCATGGATACAGAGTTGATAAGACCCGGACGCTTGCAGTATGAATATACTTCAGCAAGCACAGCGGTACTTGGGCTGTCAACACTGATTGGAAGATCTGTAACCTCTTGTATACAGTCGATCATCCACTTTAATGTCTCTACTTCTTCTTCCTCCGGTACGGATGCACAACAGTCAATGAATGTAGCATTGGCCGCAGCCTGAATTCTCGCTCTTTCTTTAATAAGCTCTGAATCTCTATCTGCAATTGCCTTTGCCACAGCTGGAATCGATCCATTGATCTTTTCACCAATGATTATCAATTGCGTTACCTCCTCTTTTTTCGTCAGCCCCCATAATCCTAAAACCAGAAGCTGTACTCCATTTTCTTTATATGTCTATTCTAACAGACTTTTTTTTCCGACAATATCCGCAGAAGTATTGACATTGACCACTCCATTTCATACAATGTGTATGAGGAACGTAGGAGGTATTTGAAATGAAGCTAAGCGAACGAATTATTTGTGAGGAATTGATGGCACATTATGGGCTCTCTCTTCCAAAAAGTCCTGTAAACACACTGACTCTAGGGCGTCCCTATATTTATGATTCTTCCCGGGATCCGCTGAAAGATCATGTGCTAGTCTGCAAAGGTCTTCTTCCTGAAGCCTGGGAATATGAACCCGGAGACGATTATTTCATCCTTTTTATTCCCGACACTGACGAAAAAGCGGAAATAGATTCAAGCAAAGTGTTGGAACTACCATCCTCCACCGATGTTTGGGAATTATTTAACTTTATTCAATCGGTCTACGATAAGTATGATGCCTGGGACGAATCCCTTCATCATCTTCTGCAAAGCGAGGAACCTTTGACCACACTTTTAGATGCCAGTTTCCCAATCTTTGGCAATCCCCTGATTCTCAGAGCTTCGGATTACTTTATGCTGGCCTATTCCTCCATCATCGAAGAAAAGCCAGAATTGTCTCACTTGATTGACCCCAACATAAATTTTGAGAACCTGACTACCTGTAAGCTAGATCCGCTCTACAGTCAGGCTCAGGATTATCGCGAGCCCTTCTTTTTCCCCGAATACCTCACCGGCTCCAGAGAGCTCTGCGTCAATCTGTTCGAACACCGGATTTACTCTTACCGGCTGATTTTATCGGAGGATCTAAAGGAGATTGATGTTGCCTTTGCCCCCCTTCTGGCCCATCTGGCTGACTATATCAGCCTTTCTCTTTCCAGAAATGGCCCGGACAGCGGTCATGCCGGTTATTCGCTGGAGCATCTGCTGAAAGATGTAATCGGCAATAAGATTTTGGATTTTACGTTGATGGACAACCGATTCTCCGAATATGGATGGCTTTCCTCTCATGACTACTGCTGTATGAGTCTGAAAACAGCCGCCTTGGACCGGCAGAATCTGACTGTTAAGTATATCTGCCACCATTTTGAAGAAATCATCACCGGCGCATGTGCCTTCCAATATGAAGAGGATATTATCATCTTTGTCAACCTCACCCGATTTGGAAAGGTTGCCGAGGAACTGGTTACCTCCTGTGTTGAATTCTTAAGAGACAGCTTTTTAAAGGCGGGCATCAGTAACACCTTCAAGGGAACGCTCGACCTGTATTATTGCTGTATGCAATCCAGAATCGCACTTGATATCGGAACCCGCCATCAACCCTACCGTTGGATACACCGTTTTGAAACCTTGTCATTGACCTGGCTTTTGGAATCCTGTACCAGGGAAATGCCCACCCACCTGGCCTGCTCCCAGAAGATTCTTACGTTGAAAAATTATGATATCATACACTCTTCCGATTACTGTAAGACTCTGGAGGTCTATCTGAAAAATCATCTGAATGCCGTGGCCGCAGCCAGGGAGCTGTACATCCACCGCAGCACCTTTCTCTACCGTCTGGATCGTATTAAGGAATTGGTTGGTATCGATTTCGAAGATGAAGACCTGCTGTTCTATCTGGAGTTGTCCTACCGTATTGTAAAGTTGGAAGGTACCGTATCTCTGGAAAAATACGAATTGCATCATTAATCCTACAAATGTAATTTTATCTCTATGCTTTTAAATCCTTTCTTTCATAAAGCGGCTCTCATGAGGGGCCGTTTTTCCCTTGTATGACGATTTTTACTGGTATTTTCAACAATACATTTTATGAAATCGACCAATTCTACAGCGAAATGCCTTTCCTACAATTTGTCGGAAGATCACAAAAACTTTCAAACGTTCTGGTGTATTAACGAAAGTCTGACCCCCGGTTATAATAGCCTTATCCAATAGAACAAAATTGCGCAATGGATCTGTTGAGTAATGGTATCCAAGATGTGTGTGCGAATCTCCACACATATGTTGGAACTTAGGAGGATTATATGGGGAACCAATCGAATGAAACAAAGAAACGTGATCCCAAGGGACTGAGTGGAGCTCTCCGAATATTCTACGGTGTAGGAGATTTCGGGTTCACGTTGATGACCAATGTAGAAACCTATTTCTTTAACGTATTCCTTACAAATCTGGCACAATTTCCACTGGCAATGGTAACTGTAATCACCACGATCTCCAGTCTGGTGGATGCCTGCCTTTCCTGGATCTATGGCGCTATTCTCAATAGTACCAAACCCAAAAGATGGGGAAGATACCGCTCCTGGCTGATTCTAGTGCCCTGGGTCGTACCCTTCCTGTTTGCATTCCAGTTCGTGAGTTTTGAGAATAAGATGTTGTCGGCTGTCATCATCACCATCGCCGCCATCGTGAGCCATGTTGTCTGGAACTTTGCCTATGTTGCCAATGTATCCATGATCAGCATCGCCGGAAAAACCCCGGAAGACCGTGCTCATCTGGCTTCCACCCGCGCTTTCTGGGCCAACTTGTCCAAGGTTGTCTTCTCTTATGTGGGTGCACCGCTGGCCGCTGTATTCGCAGGTCTGGTCGGCGAAGTCAATCAGTATGCTGCAGTTGCATTCTGCCTCGGAGTATTTATGGCAGTCTTGTACTATGCTCATTTCCGTATGTTCGATGGTTATGAGGATGTGGAAAAAGAGGAGGTGTCGGCTGCAAAGACTCAGGATAAGAATAAGACTTCCGGCATGGATCTCATCAGATCACTGCTTCAGAACCCTTCTCTTATCGCCTTGATGTTTGCCGATCTGGCCAAATATATGTTTAACTTCGTATGCGCCGGCATCGCAGCCTACTATTTCATCTATGTGGCAAAAAACGAAGGTTTACTGGCAGTTTATATCCTTATCTCCAACCTGTTGTGTGTTGCAGGATCTTATTTCGCCAAGAACC
>DVNN01000321.1 GCA_018714325.1 Candidatus Pelethocola excrementipullorum | reverse complement strand
CAGCAATTAGAGATGGGGATTTTCTTATCGGTTTCCGATTGCAGGAGGATTTTTTGAAAAATGACGTAGTTATTTATGAAGAGGATGGTAAATTGCACGTTGGACGAATTTTGGGAAGAGAGACAGATGTTATTACAATGGATGACACAGGAACCTTGCTTGTCAATGGAACCGTTCAGGGTGGTGAGATCCTGTTTCCAACCTATGCAAAGGACGGAATGGGATATCCTTATACCGTTTCGAAGGGCTGCGTATTTATTTTGGGAGATCATCGGACACAAACCAAAGACAGCCGGGATTTCGGCTGTATAAAATTGGAGAATGTGAAGGCAAAAGTCATCACAGTTCTCCGCAGACGGTCATTATAAGCTCTTGGTAACAGAAAGTTATGTTTTAAATACTCATATATGGAAAATTTAATTTGAGGAGGTACCTTTTATGAAAGGGACAAAAAAATTATTTGCAACTATTCTAGCAACCGTCATGATGCTCTGCATGGGTGTAACTGCATTTGCAACTGAAACTGATCCTACACCACCAAAATACACCGATATGAGCGAGGTCACAATTACTAAAAAATATGTTGCAGAAAATGCAAATACAACCTCACCGGCAGAAACATTCACGGTTGAACAGGTTGGTGAAGGTGTTGTAATAAATGGTGAAGCTACGACAGCTCCGGACCTTGGAGAAATTATAGGAGCAACGTTTGCTGAAGGTGAAGCAAACGGTACAGAGGCTAAAATCACAATCACTCTTCCGGAATATACAAATGTTGGTGTGTATGAATATATACTCAATGAAGTTGTTGGTAAAACTGCCGGAGTTACTTACTACGGTAAACAGATTAAACTGGTAGTAACAGTTATTCAGGATGGAAAAAACAGACTTCGTGTTGCAGGAGTGCATACTGAGATAGAGGGGGATAAATCTGACATATTTGAAAACACCTATTCAGCGGGTACTCTGAGTGTTAATAAGACAGTAGAAGGTAATCTGGGTGATCAGGATAAGTACTTTGAATTCAGGGTTACTTTAACTGGCGAAGAAGGTAAGACATACGCTGACTCCTATAAAGTTACCGGCGGATCACGTAAGGATAATCCTACGTATATTAAGATTGGTGAAGAAACTATTTTCTACCTCAAACACAATGAAACCCTTAGTATTCTTAACCTGCCTTATGACGTGTCTTATACGGTTGTTGAGACCGATTACAGCAAAGATGGATACACAACCTCAGTGTCAGGAGTCGATAAGGTGCTGGAAGGTGAAGGAACAATCGAGACAGGAACTCAAACAGTAGAATTTGTAAATACAAAGAAAGGTGAAGTTGATACCGGTATCAATCTGGATAGTCTGCCTTATATCTTAGTATTTGGAGGTGTTATTGTAGCAGCAGTTGTGATGATTGCCAGAAAGCGCAGAATTTCTGATTAAAGACAGGGATGAAAACGCAGGGAGGACAGTATGAAGGCTTCAAAAATTTTCCTGAAAATAGCAAATTTACTGATACGAACAGTGGTGATCCTGTTTCTGATTACGGCAGGAGCGTATTCGGGTTATGCTTTGTGGGATAATGCGCAGGTTTATGCCGCTGTGGATGATGTACAGTCTGAACTGCTGAAGCTAAAGCCGGAAACTATGGAAAATGGAGAAGCTTCCTTTGAGGAGCTGCGCACAGTCAATCCGGATGTCTGTGCATGGCTGACACTGGACAATACAGAAATTGATTATCCGATTCTGCAGGGAAAAGATAATCTCAGCTATATCAATACGGATGTGTATGGAAACTTCGCCATGGCAGGAAGCATTTTTCTTGATTCCGGCTGCGATAGCACGTTTCGCGAAAAGTATTCCCTGCTGTATGGTCATCATATGGCTAACAGCAAAATGTTTGGCGATCTGGAACTGTATGAAGATCGTGCGTTCTTTCACGAGAATACTACGGGTATGCTGATATTGCCGGATCGTTCCTATGCGCTTGAGATCTTTGCTTGTCTGCGGGTTTCTGCATCAGAGGATGCTGTCTTTATGCCGCAGCAGTGGCAGACCGATACCAACGGCCTTTTGGATTATGTCAGCAGCAATGCGATGCACATCCACCAGGATACGTTAGACCGCATTGGAACATCAGAAGATTTTTCACAGATTCTGGCAATGTCAACCTGCTCTTCGGAGTTTACAGATGCAAGAACAGTAATTCTGGCGGTAATGAAACCTTATTCGCCGGAGAAATAAGGAGGAGATGAAAACGAGTATAAGAAAAATTCCG
The DNA here is from genome assembly GCA_018714325.1 of Candidatus Pelethocola excrementipullorum. Taxonomy (GTDB): domain Bacteria; phylum Bacillota; class Clostridia; order Lachnospirales; family Lachnospiraceae; genus Novisyntrophococcus; species Novisyntrophococcus excrementipullorum. Next base: position 18,266 of record DVNN01000321.1, on the reverse strand, counting down.
GCGGTGCTCCTGCTTGTGATTCTGTGTCTGACAGTTTTTCCGATTTCGGCTTTAGCAGCTGAAGTTACGGAAGTAAAGATTCCTGTCAGCGTGGAACTTTCAGGCAAGACGCCTTCTCCGGAGGAAACCTATACAGTTGTGCTCCAGTCGGTGGATGGTGCTCCAATGCCGTCGGAAAGTACACTGAAAATTAAAGGGAGCGGTACGGCAGCATTTCCTGCCATCAGTTATTCCACTCCTGGTATTTATTGCTATACAGTCACACAACAGGCTGGCAGCCATGAGCGGGGACAATATGATGAAACCGTCTATTACGTGAAAGTGGCTGTGACAAATGCGAAATCTGATGGACTGGAAGCAGTAGTAACTGTGCATACGGATGCTCAAATGACAAGTGCAAAACAGGATGTTACTTTTACGAATACATTTGATGTACCAAAAACACCATCCAAGCCACTATCCAAGCCAGATCAGCCGAAGAAGGTAACGATAATGCCTAAGACGGGAGATAATACAAACCTTGCTTTATTGATAGGGCTGCTATGTGTTTCCGGCTGTGGAGTGTTTCTGATAACCGGTGCATTATCGGAGAAGGCATGAAGAAAAAGTTGACGAGGCTTAAGGAAACAGATATTTTTGCATAGAAAACAGGGGCAGTGTTGATTGATGTCCCCCCAAAAAAAAAAAATTAGACTTTATCGCGAAGCAGTAAATACTACCTCGCGATAAAGTCTAATTTATTGGGGGCAGAAAAAATGTATCACAAAGCATATTCATCATGCCGAGTAATACATTTTAATTAACTTTCGATTATGTATAGAAATAGAAGATGCAATGTTGAGGAAATACTTCATGATATGTATGGAAAAGATACTCATTAGTGTCTAAAATCCCCTTCATCAGCCATACGATAGCCCACACCAACTTCTGTGAGAATATAAACAGGATCAGCTGGATTCACTTCTAGTTTTCTTCGTATATTTGCCATATTCACCCTTAGAATCTGCTTATCTCCGCCGAATCCCCATATCTGATGGATGATTTGGTCATGTAGGAGCACTTTACCTGCATTTTTGCTAAGGTATTCAACAATATCAAACTCAATGGGAGTAAGTTTGATTCTTTTACCACCCCTTGTAATGATTCTCTTTTGGAAATTAATATATAAATCCTGTAATTTGAATTCGGATATGTAATTTTTTCTGGAACGCAAGGTGCGACGAATCCTTGCCAGAAGCTCGTTATTCCCAAATGGTTTTGTCACATAATCATCGGCCCCTGATTCAAAAGCTTGAACCTTTTCAGTTTCCATATGTCTTGCAGACACGATAATAATTGGAACATCAGAAAAAGTTCGGATTTCTTTCAGCACACTTAAACCATCGATATCCGGTAAACCTAAATCTAATAGAATTAGGTTAGGTTTCCGGACTTTGATGGTCTCAATTGCTTCTATTCCATGAGTATTGGAAATAATCTCATAATATTGGCCTAAGGAAGCCGTTAAAAAATCAATGATGATCTGTTCATCTTCAACAATCAGAATTAATTCCGCTTTCATGTTCACCCTCCTCTGGTTGTAAAGGCAGTTTAAATACAAAGGAAGCGCCGCCCTTCTCTTTATTATATCCGCAGATGGTACCGCCATGTGCCTGAACAATGGTACTGCATATCGTGAGCCCAATGCCTGCCCTACCATTGATATCGGAATCTCTGGATAGTAATCCGGGCTTAGCATCGAATAAATTCTCCAATAATTCTTCGGAAATACCTCTGCCATGATCGCTGACTTCAAAAACAGCATAACCATCTTCTTTTTTCAAATTCACTAGAATAAGATCATTAGGAGTAGAGCTCTTTACCGAATTCTCCATTAGATTAATGAGTACCTGAGAGATTAAAGTGGGATCCACATGTACCATGATAAATTCATCCGGGGTCTTTACATGCACAGACCAGTCAGGATACCACTTACGGATCATTCTTACGGCTTCGGAAATAATTTCCTCAGCGGCTTCATCAGTCTTGGTAATGTGCATATTTTGGTCCGCAATCTTAGATACAGAAAGTAAATTTTCAACAACTCTGATCAGCCATTCGGTTTCATCCTTAATACCAAAAATAAGTTTTTTAGAAACTCGGTGTTCCAGCGTGAGTTCCTCCTCCACAAGAGTATTAGCAGCTCCCAGTATGTTGGTAAGTGGGGTTCGAATATCATGAGAGATCGCACGTAGAAGACTATTTCGTGTTTTGACCCGTTCTGATTCGATTCTCATCCTTTGGTGATCTGTTTCAAACATTTCTCGTTCTAGCGCTAAAGCAATTTGTGAATTTACCAAACGGATAAAACCTAGTTCTTTTTCATATAAATCCCGATTATGACAGGAGATTCCCAAAACTGCAAGGGTTTTTTCCTTAGATAAAATAGGGATATAGTATATTTTACCATCATAATCATAGCTGGTCTTGTGACCTGATATAGTCTGGTGGGTGTAGGTATAGGCAGCAACACGACGCTCCGATTTATTATCGAAGCATTCCATGCCAACATCTGTTACATATTGACTAAAGAAACCGGAATCCGGAATAGCTGGATTATCAAGATAGAACACGATGGATCGGTGGATATGATTGACAATATAATTATTGGCGATTTCCATAATTGCTTCTTGATCAGAGGCATTAAGCAATCCTCTATTCAGTTGATAAAGATGTTCCGATTGTTCCCCCTTGGATTTGGCGATTAGCGTAAGTTTTTTCATATGGGCAGTGATGATGCTGCTTATCATCGTCACTGCCAGCATAATCGCCAGTGTCAGAGGCAGCTTGATTGTAGGAACAAACTGGTTCCAGGGTTGAACCATTAAAACGTCAAATAAAAGCGTGCTGATAATGGCGGAGATAAATCCATAAACATACCCTTCGGTCACACAGGAGGTGATTAGTACAAAAAGACTATAAATTAAAATCAGATTCTGGCTGCCTAATTTGGAACGAAGCGGCAGTGTTAGGGCAAGCATCAATAGAATTAGTAAGATAGTAATTATGCTATTTACTAACACAGGTGAAAATTTTCTGATTTTTTGATCGTCAACATTTAATGTAATTTCAATATTTCTCAATATTGCGGCTCCCTTCTTAAGTATACTTCTATTACTATAACATATTTTTGACAGAATTGTTCATTAATAAGAATTAGTGAGAATCTTAATGGCTCCTTAATGGAGAATTTACGCTATATCAGTTATAATTAATAAATAAAAAGATACAAGGTTCAAAAGGCCATGTTTTTCATACATGAAAAAACATGGCTTTGGGACGCGCAAAACATGACCTTTTGACCCTATGATATCTACGTATTGCTACGCACTTTGTGCTCTCGCAATACTAAAAACATTCGAAATCCGCCCTGCTCGGGCTACTTTCTCATGTTTTGCGGGTCCTAAACTCATGCTTTTTCATGCAAGCATGAAAAGCATGACCTTTTGACCCTGGTATTATCATAATATAAAGTAAAGAGGGTGAAAGATTGGATTTTACTAATAAAAATCTGGGAGTATTATTTGAATTTGGTGAAACAAAGTTCTACATAACACAGTCTCTGCTAGCCACCTGGATTGTCATGGCAATATTAATTATATTTGCAATCATAGTTCGGATTAAGCTGACGAAATTTAAGGAAGTCCCTACGGGATTTCAAAATTTAGTAGAATGCATAGTGGAAACGATGGATAAGTTCACAATCAACACAATGGGTCCGGAGTATCGGCACTTTGGTGGATTCTTCTTCGGAATGTTTGCATTTATCATTTGTGCGAACTATAGTGGCTTAGTTGGGCTTAGGCCTCCTACCGCAGACGTTGCAACCACGGGTGCTTTAGCAATTACGATTTTCATAGTTACTCATGTGACAGGAATAAAAAGAAGAAAGTTAGGATATGTAAAAAGTTTTTTTGAACCTAACCCGATCTTTCTTCCAATCAATCTTATTGGTGAAGTTTCCAATGTATTATCACTATGTTTTCGATTGTTTGGAAATATGCTGGGAGGCGTTATTATTTTAGGCCTTGCCTATCAGATGTTCCCGGCGGTGCTGAAATTCGTAGTACCAAGTGCCTTGCATGCTTATTTCGATTTGTTCGCTGGTGCGCTGCAGGCATATATATTTACAGTATTAAGTATGACGTTTATTATGCAAAAAGGTTCTAAAAATTAACGAACAGTTCAGGACGGCGGAGATTTTCATATAAAAGCGGCCGTCAAGCTCGCTTGTAAGGTGGTTTTTATATGAAAATTCACATCGGATGGACATTCAATAAGATAGCCGCCCTGAACAGTTACAAAATAATCATATCTAGGAGGAAAATTATATGGATCCAAAATCATTTGTATTAGGATGTTCTGCCATCGCAGCAGGACTTGCATCACTTTCGGGGTTAGGCTCAGGACTTGGGCAGGGAATAGCAGCAGGAAAAGCAGCTGAAGCAGTAGGCCGTCAGCCAGAGGCCAAAGGTGATATTACCAGTACCATGTTAATCGGCTGTGCATTGGCAGAAACCTGTTCCATTTATGGGTTGATTATTGCGCTTATTTTACTCTTGAACAATCCTCTGATTGGGCTGCTGTAAAAGATGGAGGAGAAAGAATGAGTAAGGGTTTAAACACAGTCATCCAAATGAATTCCGAGTTGCTCACTTTACCACCAGGAGATATTATATCATTTGATGCCGAGTTAATAAAAAATTTAATAATCATATGGATTAATGTGATGATTCTTGTTGCAATTCTGGCATTTATCTTATACAAACCCATTATAAAATTTATGAACAATCGAAGTCAAACCATACAAAATAAGTTGGATCATGCTAAAACAACACTGGATGAGGCTGATGATTTAAAAGAGCAGTATGAAGGAAAGCTGAAAGAAATTGATATTGAACGAGAAGAGATACTGACTCAGGCTTATAAAAAAGCGATGGAGCGAAGTGAGCATATTTTAAAGGAAGCCAAAGAAGAGGCAGAGAGCATTTATACACATACTATGGCAGAACTGGAAGAAGAGCGGGAAAGTGTTCAGGAAGACCTTAAGCGTGAACTGATTGAGCTGTCCATACTTGTTGCAGGGAAAATCATAGATTATTCCCTGGATGAAGAGGCTCATGATGAATTAATAGAAGAAGCACTTCAGGATTGGGAGGAGGGTCTATGGCTAAATTAATCAATAGAACCGCCGCATCCTTGTTAGAGCAGGCACTTAAGAATGGCAACCTGGAAGATATCTACAAAGGTGCCCTGGAATTGACTACAGGCAAGCGGTCAGATATAAAACTACCTGAAGAATTATCAGTTTTTCTTAATTACATAAAAGATGCAGATGTCCTGCCCATTATGAATAGATTTGTGGAAATGGCCAGAGAAGAGCTGAATATTATGCCGGTGGAGGTGATTTCGGCTGTTCCATTAAAGCCAGAGCAGCTCACCTTATTAGAGGTCCGGGTGGTTCACTTAGTGAAAAAAAGAATCAATGTTACCAATACTGTGGATCCGTCCATCATCGGAGGACTTAGAATCATTATTGGAACAATGGTCATTGACAATTCTATAAAAACTCAGCTGGCTAAAATGAAAGAAGAATTTTATAAAGGGGTGTATTTCAATAATGAAACTGAATCCAGCTAAGATTAGCTTAAATATAAAAAAAGAAATAGATGCATTTGAAATTAATCCTCAAATAAAAGAAGCCGGCCGTGTCAGGCAGATTGGTGATGGAATTGCCAAGGTTCAAGGACTGTTAGGCGCCATGAGTGGTGAGCTGTTACTCTTTGAAAATGGTGTAAAAGGAATTGCGATGAATCTTGAGGAAGACAATATTGGTGTGATACTGTTAGGCAGCGATGTTGGAATTTCAGAGGGAAATCTGGTCACTCGTACCAACAAAATAGCTGAGATACCCGTAGGGGAGCCTATGCTTGGAAGGGTTGTCAATGCACTGGGTCAACCAATTGACGGAAAAGGTAATATCTACTCGGCAAGATTTCGTCCCATTGAACGAGTTGCTCCTGGTGTCATTGCCAGAAGCAGCGTGAATGAACCCTTAGAGACAGGAATCAAAGCAATCGATACCATGGTTCCCATAGGGAAAGGACAAAGGCAGCTGATTATTGGCGACAGGCAGACCGGAAAGACAGCAATTGCAGTGGACACGATTCTCAATCAAAAGGGGAAGGATGTCTATTGTGTTTATGTGGCAATCGGTCAAAAGACTTCGACCGTAGCAAATATTGTGAACGTACTGACGGAAGAAAATGCCATGAGCTACACCACGATTGTAAGCGCTACCGCAGCTGAGCCTGGGGCTCTTCAATATCTATCTCCGTACGCAGGATGTGCAATTGGCGAGGAGTGGATGGAGCAGGGAAAAGATGTGCTGATTATATTTGATGATTTGTCTAAGCATGCAGTGGCTTATCGTACCATGAGCCTTTTGCTGCGCAGGCCGCCTGGCAGAGAGGCATACCCGGGGGATATTTTCTATCTTCATTCTCGTCTGTTAGAACGAGCGGGAAAACTTTCCGAGGAATATGGCGGTGGTTCCATGACCGCTTTGCCGATTATTGAAACTCAGGGAGGCGATATGTCGGCATATATTCCAACCAATGTTATCTCCATTACAGATGGTCAAATCTATCTGGAATCTGATTTGTTTAATGCTGGAATCCTACCGGCAATTAATCCGGGACTTTCGGTATCAAGAGTTGGTGGTTCGGCTCAAAAAGAGGCCATGAAGAAAATTGCGGCACCGATACGGACCGAGCTGGCACAATACCGGGAATTGGAAACGTTCTCACAATTCAGCTCTGATTTAGACAAAGATACGCTAAAACGGTTGGAGCATGGGAAGAGAATCGTTGAGATCTTGAAACAGAATCAATATAGTCCGATGCCTATGGAACAGCAGATATTAGTGTTATTTGCAGTGACCAAGAGATACTTCTCTGTTGTTGATATAGAGATGATGGGAGATTGTGAAAGTGCGCTGCTTGATTATATGGTGAATTGGCATGGCGAACTACTGGATGAGTTGGCCAGGGACTGGGTGATAACGCCGGAATTAGAGAAAAAGTTCTCGGAAGCGATCACTGTTTTTATAGAAGGTTACATAAATTAAAGGAGGATGTATTGAAGACATTTAAAAGCATCCGAAATCGAATTGAAAGTATTGGTAAAACCAAGCAGATTACAAAATCTATGCGTTTGGTCTCTTATTCCAAGGCACAAAAAAATCGCATTTTATATGATCAAACAGAAAGTTTTAGTACAGCCAATCGAAACCTCATCGATATGATTTCTACCCATGAGGAGAGCAAAAAGAGTATTTATTTTCATTCGAAACAAGAAAAATCTGTAATTATCGCAATCAGCACTGACCGTGGTCTATGCAGTGGCTATAATACAAAAATAGCGAAAGAAACGATGGAACAGATAAAGCGAAAGTCTAATCCATTGGTGATAACGGTTGGAAATAAGATTGTGGAAAGCCTTAGACGTGAAAATATAAAAATCGATACGAAATTTATAGGATTTTCAGAATCACCAATTTACGAGGAAGCAAAACTGATTGCAGATGTAGTTCTTGAGTACTACAGGCAACAGAAAGTAGACGAAGTAATTATCATTTACACACAATTTGTTTCAATGATTGAGCAACATACGGTTTCTCAAACATTATTACCATATGAGACAAAGAATATCGAAAAGAAAAGAAATCAGTGGAGCTGTGATTCTGGATATCAGGCTTTACAGGATAAAATAGTGCCGGATTATTTAACGAGCAGAATCTATCGTGCCGTCGTTGAGGCGGCGCTCAGTGAACAGAGCATCAGGGTCAGCAGCATGGATGCCGCATCTAAGAACTCTGATGAGATGATTGAAACTCTGACCTTAAAATATAATCAGGCCAGACAAAGCAGCATAACCAGTGAGATTACAGAAATCATCAATGGTTCCAATGCTGTGGACTAAAAAGGAGAATGCCATATGAACCATTGTTCTGTTGGAAAAGTAATACAGATTATTGGAGCCGTGGTTGACATTCGCTTCGAAATAGGTGAAATGCCTGATATCAGCAATGCAATCGAGATCCATCACGGTGACAAAAAGTTAGTTTGTGAAGTGATGCAGCAGCAGGATGACGGAGTCGCCCGCTGTATTGCAATGGACTCTACCGAAGGTCTTGTAAGAGGAGCGAAAGCAACCGATACCGGATCTCCGATTACTGTCCCGGTGGGGAAGAAAACTCTGGGACGTATGTTTAATGTACTGGGGGAACCCATTGATCATAAAGACGCACCGGATTATGATGAGCGGTGGAACATTCACAGAAGGCCACCTGGTTTATCGGATCAGTCTGAGGTGACTGAGGTTTTGGAAACCGGAATCAAGGCCATCGATTTGTTATGCCCTTATTTAAAGGGTGGGAAAATTGGTCTGTTTGGCGGAGCAGGGGTAGGTAAAACCGTACTGATTATGGAGATGATCCGTAATATCGCTACGGTCCATAAGGGATACTCTGTATTTGCAGGGGTAGGAGAGCGAACGAGAGAAGGAAACGATCTTTATCATGAGATGACTGACTCACAGGTATTAGATAAAACAGCTCTGGTATTTGGACAGATGAATGAACCTCCGGGTGCACGTATGAGGGTTGCATTATCTGGGTTAACGATGGCGGAATATTTTAGAGATATTGAACATCAGGATGTGTTGTTTTTTGTGGATAATATCTTCCGCTTTGTACAGGCTGGATCAGAAGTATCCGCATTACTTGGAAGAATGCCAAGTGCAGTGGGATATCAGCCTACTCTGGCAAGTGAGATGGGAGCCTTTCAGGAGAGAATTGCTTCCACTAAGTGGGGATCTATCACCTCCATCCAGGCAGTGTATGTACCGGCGGATGACTTAACCGATCCGGCGCCGGCGACTACTTTTGTGCATTTAGATGCCACTACGGTGCTATCAAGAGATATTGTAGAACAGGGGATATATCCTGCCATTGATCCATTAGAATCCAGCTCTCGTATCTTAGATCCTCTGATACTGGGGAATCATCATCATTATGTGGCCCGTCAGGTGCAGAAGATTTTGCAAAGATATCGGGATTTACAGGACATTATCGCCATTTTAGGAATGGATGAACTTTCAGAGGAAGATAAGCTGATCGTAGAACGAGCCAGAAAAGTCCAACGTTTCTTATCACAGCCATTTTTCTCAGCGGAGAATTTCACGGGTATACCAGGCGAATATGTGACCTTAGAACAGACGATTGCCGGCTTTGAAGAAATATTAGAGGGTAAACATGATGAAGTTCCGGAAGGATATTTCTTAAATGCAGGTACGATTGAACAAGTGATTGAGCGTTATCAGAAGAGCAAGGAGCAATCAGATGTCTGATAAACAATTTCAACTTAAAATTATTACACCCATAAAAGTGGTTTTTGATGAAAAAATCAAATATCTGCTAATTACAACTTCCAATGGAAAAAAGGGTATCCTCTATAATCATGAAAGCTGTATTGAGCTATTGTCAGAGGGTGATTTTAAAGTGGTGACAGATGAGAGAGAATTAGTGTTTAAATCCTCAGGTGGTACTCTTTATTTAGAAGATAATCACGCTGTCATAGTAGCTGAGATGGCTGCTTTATCCACCGAGTATGATACCTTAATAAAGGAACGGATAGAAGAATTGAGTCGGCGGTACTCAGAAGAAATTCAATCGGATATCGAACTTAAAAAGATTAATATAGCTCTTCGCCGTTCTTTAATGAAGAAGAGCTGATCGGATCGGATGGTGTGAATATGGATAATAAAAAGGAAATTAAAAAGATTATAAGTAGTCTGGCTACCTATGGTCAGTTAGGTGTTTCTATGGTGATGTGTGTAGTCGTGGGATTTTTAACGGGTCGATTTTTAGATAAGATCTTCTCTACATCCCCAGTATTTTTAATCATTTTTATTATTATTGGAATCATAGCATCATACCAAACCTTATTCAAAATTACTAAGAAAGAATGGACGAAAGAGGAATGATGAAATTTAATAAATTAACCGAAACCGCACAATACATGTTATATGGGATTGCTGGCTTATTTCTAGTGTTTTTATTGCTTGGAATCTTGATAATTCAATTTGTATATCCGTTCGAAAGTTTGCCTGACTTTGCCTTGGGGTTATTTACCGGCTGCCTGGTATCTGGTATCAGAATCGTTCTTATGGACAAATCGATTAATAGAGCAGTTGAGATGGAAGAGAAAAAGGCCAAGAATTATAATCAGCTGCAATTTTTAATTCGATATTTCATCGTTATTGCCTATGCCGTTCTTTTAATTGTCTTGCATCAATATCTGGGTGTTTTTGGTGGCGTTCTGGGATTGTTTTGTATGCAGCTAGCGGCTTATGTAGCCAATTTTTTACTGAGGCGGAAACAATGAAGAAAATTACAGATTAAAAATATGACCTGATATCAAATTATTTCTTATAATTTGATATCAGGTCAATGCATTTTTTAAGCCAGGTGATATAGGACTCTTCCCTCATAATGGCTCCGTCTAAGACTAGATAATCGCCCAATGCTTCACCTTGCATGCAGGTGTCATGGTTGAGGGACTGCATAGTATCTTTTAAATGTTCTAACTTCACGCTTCGTTGACTCAGTTGGTCTTCCAAAAGGTTATTTACAGTGCCTCCATCCATCTGAGCGGCAAAGTACATTCTCAATCGGAAGATATCCTTGGCCGTCGGTTCAATTTCTTCTGATCTCTGGAGCCACTGCATAAAATCAGTATGTCCCGCTTCGGTGATGGTATAGAGTTTCTTCTGAAGCGTTTCCCCAGCCATAACAGTCTTGTATTCCAAAAGACCTTCTTTGGTTAATTTCTTTAGTTCAGGATAGATCTGACTATGCTTGGCAGACCAAAAATTTCCTAATGCACTTCGAAACTCCTTCATAATATCATAGCCTGTCATCGGCTTTCGATTAATCAGCCCTAAAATCGCATATTTTAATGTTCTCATGAATGAGTATTTCCCTTCGTATATGTCTATTATTTATAATAATGCTTAGTTCCCTGCTATCATATCAGATTCCGGGAGCCTTTGGCAAGGTAAGGATCATTTTGTACTAATTGTTAATATTTTAACTTTTATACATGTAAATGTTGACATGTTCATTATAACATAATATACTTACCTTAACAATAGATAAGGAGGAGAAGTCAAATGATGAAGTATAAGCAACTATTTACGCCAGTACAAATAGGTAGTTTAACGATTAAGAACCGATTTGCCATGGCTCCGATGGGACCTTTGGGGCTTTCAGACAGCGAAGGTGGTTTTAATCAAAGAGGAATTGATTATTACACAGAGAGGGCCAAGGGAGGAACTGGTCTAATCATTACCGGAGTAACCTTTGTAGATAATGTAGTAGAAGAGCATGGAATGCCGAACTGCCCCTGTCCAACCCATAATCCAGTACATTTTATCCGTACTGCCAGAGAGATGACAGAGAGAATTCACGCCTACAATGCGAAAGTGTTTCTTCAGATGTCTGGTGGATTCGGCCGCGTAACGATTCCTACTAATCTGGGAGAATTCCCACCTGTGGCACCATCTCCGATTCAACATCGATGGCTTGATAAGACCTGCCGGGAATTAACGGTGGAAGAAATTCATACCATCGTTGAGAAGTTTGGTGAGGGTGCTTATAATGCTAAGAGAGCAGGATTTGACGGAGTGCAGATCCATGCTGTTCATGAAGGGTATTTAATCGATCAATTTGCGATCTCTTTATTTAATCATCGGACCGACGAATACGGTGGAAGCTTAGAGAACCGCCTGCGTTTTGCCAGAGAAATCGTTGAAGAAATTAAGGACAAATGCGGTGAGGACTTCGTCGTTACCCTTCGATACAGTCCTAAGAGCTTTATCAAAGGTCTCAGAGACGGTGCTCTGCCAGGAGAAGAGTTTGAAGAAAAAGGACGAGATCTTCCAGAAGGGATAGAAGCAGCTAAATTACTAACTGCTTATGGATACGATGCCCTTGATACTGATGTTGGGTCTTACGATTCGTGGTGGTGGAGTCATCCACCTATGTATCAGGAAAAAGGATTGTACCGTCCATATGCTAAACTTATGAAAGAGACCGTTGATGTGCCTGTTATCTGTGCCGGAAGAATGGACAATCCAGATATGGCTCTGGAAGCAATTGAAAATGGAACCTGTGATATGGTTAGTTTAGGAAGACCATTATTAGCGGATCCTGATTATGTGAACAAACTTCGCCGCAATTGTGTAGAGGATATCCGTCCTTGTATCTCTTGTCAAGAAGGATGTATGGGACGTATTCAAGAATATTCAGCCCTTAACTGTGCCGTCAATCCCCAGGCTTGTCGTGAAAGATACACTGCATATGAACCAATCCTTCAACCTAAGAAAGTATTGATTATTGGTGGAGGAGTGGCTGGATGTGAAGCTGCCAGAGTATTAGCACTTAGAGGGCATCAGCCAGTTCTAGTTGAAAAAGAGAGTAAACTAGGCGGAAATCTTATCCCTGGAGGAGCGCCAGAATTCAAAGAGGATGATCTTGCACTCGCTAAGTGGTACACAGTACAACTTGAAAAATTAGGCGTTCCAGTGACACTTAATAAGACAATCACCAAAGCGGAAGTGCTGGACAGCGATTATGATACCGTCATTGTAGCGACAGGTTCTACACCTAAAGTATTTTCTCTAGGTGATGATCAAAAGGTATTCACTGCAGCAGATGTCTTAAATGGTGATAAAGATTGTGGAGATAAAACTGTTATCGTCGGCGGGGGTCTCGTGGGATGTGAATTAGCTCTTTGGTTAGCTGAAAAAGGTAAAAAGGTCACGATTGTTGAAGCTTTGGATAAACTTCTCGCATTAAATGGACCTTTGTGCCATGCTAACAGCGAAATGTTGGAGAAACTTGTTCCTTATCACGGTGTAGAAATCATTACTGATGCTAAAGTAAAAGGGTATAAGAATGGTGCGGTCAGTGTAGAGGTACAAGGGGAAGAGAAATCCATCGAAAGTGACAGTGTTATCCTGGCTGTTGGATATAAAGAAAATAAGTCTCTATATGAGGAGTTAGAATTCGAAGTTCCCGAGATTTATCTATTAGGCGACGCTAAGAAAGTATCCAATATTATGTATGGCATATGGGATGCATTTGAGGTTGCTAATCATATTTAAGGTAATGGAATATTATGGATAGTTAGGATTTACCAAAGAAAAGGCGGTATTAGCATTAGTGCTGATACCGCTTTTGTAAACTCCCGTCTGAATGACAGCTATGAATTTTTCCATTGAATTAACTCTTCTAATATTTTCTGTCTGCTTTTTACAGTTATGACATTATCATTTATGGTTACAATCTGTACTTCACGGTCACCATTGTTATCTTTGTTATTCAATCTCTTAATTTCTTTCATATAATCGCGGCGAAAAGCTATTATATTAACATTATCCAAATCGATAAACCATTGGTGATTGATAAATTCAACGTTTTTATTATCATATTGTTTCATTTCTTTCGCAAAGGAAAATTTTAAGGCAATCTCCTGTGCTGAAATCCTGAATAAACCCTTAAGCGGTATCAGTGAGGAGGGCACAACCACGACAGCAAAGCAAAATAGCATCAGAACGAATAGTTCTACCGGACTGTAAACAATCTCCTGTGGCACGAAGATACAGATTAAAAGGATTGATATGGCCAACAATCCACCGATCCAGAAAAGGGGTTTCATCGACCTTAAGTAAAGACCTGACTTGGTCAGAGTTCGCTTGGACTTGGGCGCAAATTCTATATTTTCTTTCTGACATCGAGTACGGAAATTGTTAATGCCCATAAAATCACTGTTAATCGTTCCAAAGCGCTTTTTGCCAGTATAGATTACCAGAGAATGATGATCAGTCTCGAGCACCTGACTAATCTCCTTGAAAGTGGTTTTTTTGCGATATCCCCAAAAGGTACGATAGATGAGTTTGTCTTTATTGACATCCAGCCTCCATAGCATAAGAACGAAACACATTATAGAAAAACCAATGCCAATAGCCGCTCCGGAATAAATCCAAACCATATCAAAGTCATTAAAACCAAATCCATTATATAGATAGATCAGGAAGAACGTCCCCAAAAAAAACCAGGCAGCCCAGTTAAAGATTAACATGTACGTTCTAGGTATCGTCGCTGTAAATTTTGTTGTACTCTTTTTTTCTTTCTCTTCGTTATGAATCTTTTTATTTAGGTATGTTAATAGAGCACCTGTTATCGATGTATAAAGTAATACTTCTAATATTCTTTGCATTATTATGCCTCCCTGTATACAGAGCATTATATCGCAGGATGGATTCAGAGACAACTCTTAGCTTTCATATATCGACATAGTGTACACCCTATCACAAGATGCAGACTAATTATTTTTAAGTAAACACTGGATTCCTTATAAAATCCTTAAAAATGGCTGTTATCATGACAGTAACAAATCAGACACTGTACAAAGCGCGATGGGCGCGCAAACTACTGATTGCTCTAATCCAGCAGTGCGGTGAGGTTTATATTGTCAATCATGTGAAGTGGAGGAAGTTATGATGTATGAGTATATAATAAAAACAAATAATGTTTCTAAAAAGTTTAAAAAGACATACGCAATAAAAGATTTATCTATGTCTGTAAGAAAAAAATCTGTCTACGGTTTATTGGGACCTAATGGTGCAGGTAAATCAACATTATTGAAGATGATTACAGGACTTATCAGACCAACTTCAGGCGAGATATTATTCAACAATCACCCTTGGACTCGAAAAGATTTATTGAATATTGGTTCATTAATCGAATCCCCTCCATTGTATGAGAATTTAACGGCATTTGAAAATTTAAAAGTGCGAGCGACACTTATGGGGATTTCAACAAATAAATGTAATGAAGCGCTACAAAAAATGGATTTAGTGGATGCTAAAAATAAAAAGTCATCCGATTTTTCGTTGGGAATGAAACAGAGATTGGGCATAGCATTAGCGCTACTAAATAACCCCAAATTATTAATCTTAGATGAACCTACAAACGGGTTAGACCCTTTTGGTATTGAAGAGTTAAGGAAAATGATTCGAACATTTGCGGAGTCTGGGATTTCTGTAATTATATCAAGTCATATTTTAAGTGAAGTACAACAAGTTGCCGATGACATAGGGATCATATACAATGGATCGCTTCTGTATCAAGATAAAATTGATGCAAATGAAAATCTGGAACAATTGTTTATGGATATCGTCAGAAAGGAGCGTGTATCCTGATGTTACGGACATATTTAAAAGCAGAGAACTTGAAATTTAAACGCTCCCTATTTAGAACGCTCATTTTATTTATTCCAGTTGCTTTAATTTTAATATCTATGATATTTATATTTATTGGTATTGGTTTAGGTGGTTTTTCGAGCTCTATAGTCTGCAATTGGTGTATGCCTATTGCATCTTTGTCCATTGTGGTTTTATGTCATTTAGTTAATAATAAGGATCAAAAACACAAATATCAAACCCTTTATAGTTTGCCCATCGATTTAAGGAAAACATTTATTTCTAAAACAATTTTGATAGCGCTTAATCTTTTGATCATATCATTATTGCTATCGTTTATCACTGTTATCTCTGAATGCATATTGTCAGGTGTTTCAGTTGCAATTGGTCATACCGGATATTATATTTTAGGATACTGCTTATTATGGTTCTCTTTATTATGGCAGATCCCTTTCTGTTTATTTTTGGATCAAAAAGTCGGATTTGTTGGTTCTATACTAATAAATTTGTTTGCCAGTGCATTAGGAGGTTTGTTTTTTTCCTTGACACCTTTGTTTTGGTTCTTTCCATATAGCTGGCCTGCGAGGTTTATGGTTACATTATTTGGAGTTTTGCCAAACGGATTATTGATTGAAGCAGATTCAAGATTAACTTTAAATTTAGGAGAAAGTTCGTTGCTGGTATTGATATCCTTGCTTGCTATGTTATTTCTTTTAGTCTTGTTTTCGCGTTGGTATGGAAGGCAGGTGTATCGCAAATGACTATTATAAGGGAGCTTTTTTCTAACTTTACCAAAATTAAACGAACTCCAATTATTTTATTGTATTTGTTGACGCCTATCGTGGTTACTACATTATTTTTAGTTTATTACGCTTTTGCTGGGTATCATATTATTCCTGATGTGAGGTTGTTTTTCGTTATATTACAAATATGTTATCCGATCTTTGTTAGCATTGCCGTGCCAATTTTAATTAATTTAGATAGGAATATAAACAATATTCAAAATGCTCTGGGTTTAGTGGAGTCTCGAAGAAGCATATACCTGGGGAAATTGTTCTTTCTGCTGTTTCTTTCAGCCATAAGTATGATAATATATGAACTATGTTTCTATGTTGGAGTCAGTTTGTTTTTAGATATCAGCATAACATACTTTGGTTCATATCTTGTCATATTTTATATATTTTTATTTAGCAACTTATTTTTATATTTATTACACATTACAATTGCCTTTAGGTTTGGTTCAAGTATTTCTATTTTGTTAGGGATATCTGGTACAATTTTAGCAGGTTTCTTTGAAAATGCTATTGGTGATAAATTTTGGCCGTTCATTCCTTGGGAATGGGGTGTTCGGTTTTTGAAAAATTATTTTGATTTTTCAATTGCGCCTATTTTTCTTGGAATTATTTTTCTGATTATTATTACATCGCTTGTTCTGGTTTTGTCAATTCTATGGTTTAATAGATGGGAAGGTAAACTTTTACAAGAGTAATACAAGGAGGTTAAACTATGTCTAAACTGTTAGTGGTCGATGATGACCTTGATATGCTGATTCTTGTGCGCACTGCCCTGGAAAAGGACGGCCACCAGGTAGACACCGAAGCAGAGGCCGCTGCCGTGTCGCCTGCCCGGTGCCAGCCGTACGACCTTTTGCTACTCGATGTGATGATGCCTGGCGAGGATGGTTTTTCTCTTTGCAGCCGCATCCGTTCCGAGGTGGATTGCCCTATACTCTTTCTGACTGCCAAGGCGGAAGATGCGGCTCTTGTACAGGGCTTTGGACTGGGTGCCGATGATTACATTAAAAAGCCATTCAGTATTGCGGAGCTGCGCGCACGGGTAAACGCCCATCTGCGGAGGGAGGTACGCCAACCGACCCGCACCCTGAACCGAGGCGGTGTACGCTTTGATATGCTGGCAAAAGTGGCTATCACGGGTGAGCACACACTGCCCTTTACCAAGGGTGAATACGCCATCTGTGAGCATTTGGCCCTGCACACCGGACAGGTGTTTACCAAAGAACAATTATACGAAGCAGTTTTCGGCTTTGACGCCGAGGGCGATTCGTCGGCCATTGCGGAGCACATCAAAAATATCCGCGCCAAGCTGAAAGCCGACGGACTCAGCCCTGTAGAAACCGTTTGGGGGGTGGGATACAAATGGCGAAAAAACAGCGTTCTATAAGTCTTTCCTTTGTGCTTTTGCGTTTTGCCATAGTTATGATTGGCTGGATGCTGCTATGCTTCCTGGCATGGTATTTCATCCTGGTGCAGTTTCAAAAAACTGGCGTTACTTACCAGGGAGCCGTTTCCAACCAGCAGGTGGAGCAAATGCTGGCCAAAGAGCCAAAAACCTTTGTTTCTCCTGGTGACGATTTTCTGGCCGAATACGCTTTGTTTGACCCAAACGGCGAAGTGTTGGAAAGCAACGTAGAGGGAAATAAGCTGGAAGTCCTGGGCGGGTTTTTACAGAAGGACGCCAACAGCATACGTGTTTCGCGACACACCTACGGGGATGGAAGCACTGTAATCTTTCGCTGGCATTACAGGGCAGAGTTTGCCAACCCTGTGCTGCGCGACACGCTGCCCCCCTTTGAATACCTGTGGCTGACCACACTTGGTGTGGCATGGGTGCTTTGCCTGCTGTTTAACACCCTGTTGCTCCGTCGGCGCCTTGCCGCCAAGCTGAAGCTGTTCAGCGAGGTAAGCGAGAAGGTAGGCGCGCAGGAATTGGATTTCGCAATTCCACACGCGGGTATACGGGAATACGACCAGGCACTCGGTGCTATGGAGCATATGCGGGAGGCACTGTACAGCTCCCTGTCCTCTCAGTGGGCGGCACAACAAGAACGCGAGGCGGAAATAGCAGCACTCGCCCATGATTTAAAAACCCCACTCACC
>DVNN01000320.1 GCA_018714325.1 Candidatus Pelethocola excrementipullorum | reverse complement strand
TTTCGGGAGCGTTTGGCAGAAGTTGAAAAAGTGGTGGCGGCTGTTTCCTGGTAATAGAAGGAGTATAGATGATTTTCTAATGATACCATAATTTGTTTAACAGAAGGAAAAGGACCAGCAGTGAAGTCTCACTGCCGGCCTTTTGTGCTATAGCTGCTTTTCCAGAATAGAAGACATATCCTCTACCGTTAAGCCTCTTTCATCCATGAGTTGTTGGAGTTGTGATAGTTTTATGGATTTTAATTCGTCCTCCAATACTGCCGCTTCTTCCTCCAACTTTTGAAGCTCTTCCGAGAGCACCTCTATTTTACTTTGATTATTAGATATTTTCTTTTGTGTTAATTCAATTAGTTTTGCATAGTTCTTTGGTCTTGCCATCTAATATACCTCCTGAATTACTATCATTATACCGCAGCATCCAAATACATGCGAGAGAAAGTTATCGATGGATTTTGACAAGAATATACCTGATGGAACAGACTGTTCGTATCCCCTAAATCAACAGCCGGCAGTTCGTTGCTATTGGTTTATAAGAGAACCGTATATGTGACAAAAACGTAAGATTCTGAGCGGCGAATGTAAGCCAGAACTATGGCAGCAAACCCCAATATCCATTATGATATTCTGATACCAGGGTCAAAAGGTCATGCTTTTCATGCTTGCATGAAAAAGCATGAGTTTAGGATCCGCAAAACATGAGAAAGTAGCCCGAATAGGGCGAATTTCGAATGTTTTTAGTATTGCGAGAGCACAAAGTGCGTAGCAATACGTAGGTATCATGGGGGCAGCATGAAAAGCATGAGTTTAGGATCCGCAATTCTATAGGTGCCTAAACGTATTTATTGATTTAAGAAAAGGTAGGGATACATATGAAAGATACAATTATCAGAGGGGTAAAACGTACTGGAGTATTCATAGGAATGGCGGCTGTTGTGTTACTGGCTGGAATTATGGCTGTTTTAGTATTTGGTATCCAGTCAACATTGGGACTGCTGAATAGGCTTTTAAACTAAGTGTTCAAACTAGGAAACCCACTTGGTTTACCTTTCTCTGTAAATATGATACAATCGTCCTGTGAAAGGATGGCAGGGATGAAAAATAATGAGATTTTAATGATACATGGAATTGAATATAAAGAGATGACGAAAGAGATTCTGGAAGATTCTGATCTGATGGAGCGTATTAAGGAAAAGGATTGGTTGATTGCTATTAAGCCGAATCTGGTATCCCCAAGTGATGCCTCCTATGGTGCAACCACCCATACAGAAGTCGTGGCAGGAATCATAGAATACCTGCAGGAACATGGCTGTACTAATATCGTGATGATGGAAGGGTCCTGGGTAGGGGATAAGACCGGGGATGCGGTTGAGGTATGTGGTTACGACCGGCTGTCAAAGGAATATGAGGTCCCCTTTATCGATACACAAAAACAGAAGTACCATAGCTGTGATTGCGGGGGTATGGAATTACAGATTTGTGACTGTGTCAAAGACGTGGATTTTCTGATTAACGTACCGGTATTAAAGGGCCATTGCCAGACGAAGAT
The DNA here is from genome assembly GCA_018714325.1 of Candidatus Pelethocola excrementipullorum. Lineage (GTDB taxonomy): Bacteria > Bacillota > Clostridia > Lachnospirales > Lachnospiraceae > Novisyntrophococcus > Novisyntrophococcus excrementipullorum. Next base: position 9,277 of record DVNN01000320.1, on the reverse strand, counting down.
CACCTGTGCCCTGAAGAATATGAAAGGCTTGATTCCCAACAAGGAAAAGCGTCATTTTCACACCATAGGACTCCACCGTCCAATCGCTCATCTGGGTGTTGGAATCCGTCAGGATTTCATCGTGGTGGACAATATATGCGGAGACTTAGATTTTGAGGATGGGGGGAATCCTGTGCAGATGGATCGTATCTGGACGGCAGTGGATCCCGTGCTTTGTGATGCTTATGTATGCAATATGCTACATTATAAAAAAGAGGATGTCCCCTATATTGGCATGGCGGAGGAGTTAGGAGTAGGATGTGGCGATTGGAAACAGGCAGTCATCCGAAAATGCAATGAAGCACCAGGGGAAGCCGTTATTTCCAAAGAGCGGAAAATCGTTGAGTTAAAGGATGCGGTGGAAGAGGTGGAATCCTGTTCTGCCTGTTATGGTTATCTGATACCGGCTTTGGACAAGCTGAATCAGGAAGGACTTCTAAGCAGTCTGGATACCAAGATCAGTATTGGACAAGGATACCGCGGTAAGAGCGGGACGTTGGGAATTGGCAGCTGCACGAAAGGGTTTCAGAACCATCTGGATGGCTGTCCGCCGACGGAGGATCAAATCTATGCGTTTTTGAAAAATTATATCAATGAAAAGATAAGTTAAGAAATTCCCTGGGAAGAACTGTTTGATACAGTGTGTTTTCTTCCTGGGGAATTGTTTTTAGAATTACAGAACTTTTATTGTATAACACTTCCTAATACAAATGAACTCCATTTTTCTTGGCATCCGCAAACACCGTCATGGAATTAAGCACCATCTGATAAGTCAGTTGTGCCATATGCTCAGGGGATTCGCTGCCATTGCTGTTCAGCCATATCTTTATGAGCCCCACACATCCTGTGAGACAAAAGGCGTAGGAATACTTCAAGTCTTCGATGGAGCCAGGAAAATACTGAGTGAGGGCTTTCATGCTGTTTTCTTCAATAATTTCCTCTATCTTATAGATAAAGGTACTATCCCCATTAGGGCCCATCAGTGCGGTACAGATATCCTTGTTATCCGCAAGGATGGAGAACATGTCCGCAATAAAAGGAAAGGTGTTCTCATTGAACCCGATGGGGTGCGTATCGATGGCGTGAATGATTTCGGCCAGGAGTTCCTTTTCAATCTCATCCAACATATTATAAATGTCGGTGTAATGTAGATAGAAGGTGGAGCGGTTGATATCCACGACATCCACCAATTCCTTTACCGTTATTTCCTTGATACTCTTATCCTGCATAAGTTTTGCAAGCCCCGCTCTCAGCTGGGCCTTGGTCTTTCTGATACGGCGGTCGGTCTTCACTGCCATAATTACACCTCCAAATAATAGACACTTTACATAGAAAATGTTTGATTTTGTACATTTAGCATATCGGTTATCGGTTATTCAATATTTGAAAAATTATTGATGGTTGTAACTCTTACCTGGCCTTAGTATAATACAAAATATTCAGAAAAGCAACACCACATCTATTAAACTATGCAATATTCATTAAACGATAATGAATTTATAAAGCGATAAATACTTGATTAGAATATATGGTGTTTACTAAACGAAAGGAATATGTTTAATAGAGTGGTAAACTTTGATGGATAATGCACACGGAAGTGGTGTTTGTCATGAAAAGCAGAAAGGGGATAAGAAGATGATTAAAAATGAATGGCAGAGTCTTCTCCATAACAAGATACTGCTGGTAGTACTGATTGCAATCCTGGCAATCCCTACAATTTATACCACATTGTTTCTGGGTTCCATGTGGGATCCTTATGGGCAGCTGGAGCAGTTGCCGGTGGCTGTTGTCAATGAAGATAAGGAGGTGACATACAACGAGGAAAAACTCAACGTTGGTTCTCAATTAGTGGATAATCTAAAGGAGAATGAATCTCTTAAGTTTGATTTTGTGGATGGCGAAACAGCGAGAAAGCGGCTGAAGGATGGGGACTATTATATGGTTATCACCATTCCGGAAAATTTTTCTAAGAACGCTGCCACACTGATGGACGACAAACCACAGAAGATGGTATTGAAATACGATACAAATCCTGGAAAGAACTACATTGCCACCAAGATGAGTGAGTCAGCGATGTCCAAGATCAAGGATTCTGTGGCCACCGAGGTCACACAAACCTATGCTGAGGTCATGTTTGATCAGATCATCACTGTCGGGGATGGGATGCAGGAAGCGGCAGATGGTTCGGGAACGTTGGAAGATGGTCTGGTTCAATTGTCCGATGGCAATACCACGCTTACAGACAATTTGCAGCTTTTATCCAACAGTACACTGACATTTAAAGATGGCAGTGAAGAACTATACCAGGGCCTGGCAAAATATACTGCCGGTGTGGCAAAGGTGAATGAAGGATCCCAACAGCTGGATGATGGAGTCTCTCAGCTAAAAGACGGTACCGATCAGTTGAATAGCAAGGTGCCGGTATTATCCGATGGAATCGGACAGTTGGCGGCCGGTGCAGACGGACTGTCCAAGGGGACCGCCCAGGTTCTGGATGGTGGCAAACAGCTGAAGGATGGTTCCTCACAGGTGGATGAGAATCTGTCAGTATTGAACGGAGGACTAAGTCAATTAAAAGAACAGACGACCCAGCTTCCTGAGGCTACCGCACAGCTGAACACCGGTGCACAAAAACTGGAATCGGGAGCGGCAAATCTTCAGGCTGGAGCCGAGGGACTGGATGCAGGTGTTAGAAACGTACAAAGCGGCGCAGCCAGCCTGAACGCAGGATTGGCACGGTTGTCAGGCGATGGTGCGGAGCAATTGTACGGTGGCCTGGATGAGGTGAAAGAGGGACTGGTAACACAACTCATGCAGGTGATTGGAAGCGCTGGATCTCAAACTTCATCCACTGGTACTTACGACACATCCAACATACAGGCAGAACTTCAGGCAATTGCCTCATCAGCCAATGGGGCCAATACTAAGGCGGCTTTACTTTCAGGTACGGCCGACGGTATCTCCACATCCAATGGCGGTCAGGATGCCAGTTATTTGAACGATGCCCTGAATGATGCCATATCTTCAGGTGATATAGATCAGGTGGCCGCAGTGGCCAATCAGGCCATTGCAATGGCTCAGAATAATTCAGCTGCCGCAGATGCGGCCAATGCTCAGATACAGACAGCAGTTGGCGCACTAAGAGAAGGCAGTGATGCCCTATGCGATGCAGCAAATGCCATGGATCAGGCTTCAGGGGTAGCGGAGCAGCTGCCAACGAGTATCTATGCGGAGAATGCAGATGTCAAGTCATCCAATGGGGATCTGCAGCCAGCACTGGAATATGCGGTGGGAACCGCTCTGGATACTTATAGAGATCAGGCATTAAAGACCTATGTAGATAAGGTAGGGGAAGCAAAAGCAGGAAGTGATGCTCTCCTGGCAGGAATCAGCGGCGTGACCGATGGAAATGGTACGATTGTGTCATCTGGCCTGTTACAGGGGACGGAAGCTCTGAAATCAGGAACGGGCCAGGTGAAGAGTGGACTGACCACCCTGTCTCTTGGAACCAGCCAGTTAAATGACAGCGCTCCTGGGCTGACGGCCGGTATCGCATCTGCCCAGGCTGGAGGAAGTCAGCTTCAGGTACAAGGGACAGCGGTTCTGAGGAAGGGTTCCGACGATCTTTATCAAGGTCTGGTCCAGATCAACGATGGTGGTTCTGCCTTAAATGCAGGAACTAAAACCTTGGCTGGCAAATTGCCAGAGCTGTCCGGTGGTGTGTCCAAGTTGACTGCCGGGGCAAACCAGTTGAAAGAGGGAACAACAGGTCTTGTGGATGGAACGAAGGAATTGGCATCCAACAGCAGCACCTTACTGTCTGGTTCCAGTCAGTTGTCCGGCGGTGCGTCTCAGATCAGGGATGGCGCAGAACAGCTGGCCGATGGCTCGGTTACCCTGGGTAATGGTTTGAACGATGCCTTGGAGGGCAGTAATACATTGAAGAGCAGCCTGGCTGATGGAGCGGATCAGGTGAAAGAAGTTTCAGCCGATGATGATACCATAGATATGTTCGGAGATCCTGTAGTTGCAGAGGAAACCCAGATTACCGATGTGAAGAATAATGGCCATGCCATGGCTGCCTACATGATGTCCGTTGGCCTTTGGGTGGCATGTATCGCATTCTGTATCATGTACCCTTTGACCGAGCACGAAGGAGAAATCCGGTCTGGATTTTCCTGGTGGCTGAGCAAGGCTACCGTTGTTTATCCAATTGCGATAGGTATGGCACTGGCCATGGTGGGTATGCTTCATCTGATCAATGGATTCAGTCCGGAAGAGATGGGAAGAACCATTATTGTGGCTTGTATCGCTTCGGTGGCATTTATGTCCATCATGTATTTCTTCAACGTTTGGCTTGGAAAGGTGGGGAGCTTCATCATGCTGATCTTCATGGTGGTACAACTCGCAGGATCGGCAGGCACCTACCCAATAGAACTATCCGGTTCATTTGTCGCTAAGATTCATAAATGGCTGCCATTTAGTTACACCGTGAATGCCTTTAGAGCAACGATAGCAGGCGGAAGCAGAATCAGCCAAACAGTGTTGGTTTTATTGGGATTGATTGTAGTGTTCACAATACTGACCGTCTGGATGTTCCAGATTCGTGCAGTAAGGATCAAAAGAGGAAAACTAAATCTGTATGACTATATAGAAAAATCGGGTTTAGCGTGATTGGAGATATCTAAGTTGTGGGTAGGATTAGGATTGGTAGAGGTTGCATTTTGAAGCTCAGCATATTATACTAATGGTGCGTGTAAAATGTCGATTTGACAACCATGGGAGAGAAGACTATGAAATATTTAAGACAATTTGCTTTAATATTGACGATGACATTTTTAGGAGAGCTTCTACATCTTATCATACCATTGCCCATACCAGCGAGTATCTATGGACTCGTTTTGATGCTGGTTTCCTTGATTACCGGAGTGGTCAAGTTAGAGCAGGTCAAGGAAGCGAGTACCTTCTTGATTGAAATCATGCCGATGATGTTTATACCGGCGGCGGCCGGATTATTGAATTCCTGGAGCAGTCTGAAGCCTATTCTGGTTCCTGTCTGTGTGATCACGGTGGTTTCTACCGTGGCCGTTATGGGAATCAGCGGCAGAGTGACTCAATTCATGATACGGAGGGAAAAGAGAGAATGAATGCTTTTTTTAACCAATCGGTGTTTTTTGGTGCGTTTATCAGTTTACTTGCCTACGAAATAGGCCTGTTTGTCAAAAGAAAATTTCACAAGGCGGTATTTAATCCTCTTTTGATCTCTATAATAATAGTGATGGTGGTACTGTCTGGCCTTCACATTGATTACGAGGTGTATTATGAAGGCGGGAAATATATCAGTTATCTGCTGACCCCGGCCACGGTTTGTCTGGCCATTCCACTTTACCAGCAGCTGGAACTGCTGAAGGATAACTGGAAGGCTATCATGGCCGGTACTTTGGCGGGGATTCTTACCACGATTGTGACGGTGTTGGTGTTTTCCATCCTGTTTGGCCTGAGCCATTCAGACTATGTAACATTGCTGCCAAAGTCCATCACCACGGCCATAGGAATGGGTGTGGCGGAAGAGTTGGGCGGAGATGTGACGATTACAGCGGCGGTGATTATTGTCACAGGAGTGCTGGGTAATATCATAGCTGAGCTGGTCTGCAAGGTGTTCCGTATTCAAGAACCTGTGGCCCGGGGAATTGGAATCGGGTCGGCTTCCCATGCCATCGGTACGGCTAAGGCCATCGAGATGGGAGAAATTGAAGGGGCTATGAGCTCTCTGGCAATTGCAGTGGCGGGTCTGTTGACCGTATTTGCAGCCACAATATTCAGCTATATACGATAGGAGGAACTTATGATTATCACAATAGAGAGAGAATTTGGCAGTGGAGGATTGCGGGTTGGTGAATTATTGGCCCAGCATTATGGGATTCAGTTCTATGATTCCGAGGCCTTGCTGGATGCGGCTCAGGATTTGGGCAATTTTGATGAAGTTCGTTCCTTTCTCTTGGAAGAACCGGTGAACAGCTTGATTTATGCCATAGCCATGAGTGAGTTGATAGAGGATCGTGGAAGGCTGCCATTTGCCATGATGAATAAGATTGCATCCGAGAAGGACTGCGTGATTATGGGAAGGTGCGGAAACTATATCTTTCGAAATGATAAGCGGTTAACTAGTGTATTCATTCATGCAGATTTGCCAAGTCGTGTGGAACGAATCGCAAGAAATTATCGGATGAGCGAACCCGAGGCTAAAAAGCTTATTGAGAAGACGGACAAACATCGTAGTTCTTTCCATGATTACTATACCAATGAGGCGTGGGATAATGCTTCCCATTACCAACTGAGCATCGACAGCGGAAAGCTGGGCATAGATATGTCGGCAGAAATGATTATTGATTTCATAGAAAAGAAGAAAAAGGCTGTTACATTATAAATGATAAAAGACCATGATTTTAGGAAGAGGTCCGGGAAAAGTCTCCGGTTGAGACCCCAGCTCCTAAAATCATGGTCTTTTTTTGTGTTTGGAATCTATGAAATTGTTGATAAATTCCAATTCTATATGAACAGCATCCAAACTTTTCAGATCCTTTGGATTGTGGGAGGAAAAAATAAAAATCTTATTCTTCGTTTTCTCTTTAATCATATCGATGGCATGATGTTTTGAAACTTCATCCAGGCCTGTAAAAGGTTCATCCATGATCACAACATTGCTTTCGGCCAGGAGTGCCCGGCAGATGGCGGTTTTACGCTTCATTCCGCCGCTGAATTGTGAAACGGGCTGTCCCAGGCTGTCATCTGGAAGGAGACGGTTCAGCTCTTTGACCACCGCCTCACGGTTTAAGGATTTCTCTGAGACCAGCATAACATTGGATACGGCATCCAGATCTTTGCAGAGTCGATCCTCCTGAAAAACTACGCCAAACCTTGGAGGTTCTGAATACTGTATGCTTCCGCTATCTGGTTTCTCCAAATCCAGCAACAGACGAAAAAGCGTTGTTTTTCCAGTGCCTGAAGGGGCTGTGATGCAGTAACTCTGTCCGGATGCAAAGGTCAGGGAGAGGTTTTCAAGAACCTGTTTATGCTCATAGGATTTGCAGATGTTTTTTAATTGAATATTCAATATAGACCTCCTAAAAGAATTTACTGGTAATACCTTTACATAAAGGCAAGACACCGCTTCTTTTTACTTACCTGATTTTACGGAAAAGCCGTAGGAAGAGCCATTCAAAGAGGGCGCTCAACAGCAAGATCACAACGGTCCAGGCAAATAAATCAGCGGTGTTCAGATAAATCTTAGCCATGTACAACTTTTCCCCGATGGAAAAAGCCGGTACACCGATGACCTCTGCCGCGATTCCGGACTTCCAGCTCATGCCCAGTGCGACCTTGCAGCCGCTGGACAACTGATTGGACAGGGTGGGCCAGTAGAGATAGCGCATCCTTTTCCAGGGGGTCATACGAAAGACCTGAGCCATTTCAAGCAGCTTTGGATCCGTGTTTTCAAGGCCTGTCAGCGTGTTTGTGAAAATCACGGGCAGGACGATGATAAATGATATCAGGATCGAAAGATTTTTCGAACCGATCACAATCAAAGCCAGTATGACGAAGGATGCAACGGGCACCGCTTTACAAAGCAGAATCAGAGGCTCCAGTAATTCTCTTAAGATAGGAATTCGAAAGCTGATGCAGCCCAGAAGAATTCCTATGAGAAATGCGGATAAAAAGCCAAGGCTGATTTTCAGGAAAGAGTAAGCGATGGAAAGCCAGAATTCCTGGGTGGGAAGGAGATTCCATAATGAGTTCAGAACCTCTGCAGGTCCCACGAATACGATGGAATTGTGTATTACCATGCTGGCGGCCTGCCAGATGATCAGCCAGAAAGCGAAAATCAAGAGTTTTCGCTTTCTGCTGCCGGATGTGATAAACATTTTCATTGGAATCAATCCTCGTTCCTAGTTCATTATTGGGGCAGATAATAAAAGCCATCCGCCGGCAGTGTGCCTCCCACACTGGATGGATCCAGGTCGAAGAGGGTCTGCAGGTAGCCAGAAAGCTTTGTTTTCATATCTGCGCCGTCAATGTAGGTGATGTTGCAGTAAGGGATGGCCTTGGCGGCAACAGGAGCCTTTTCGATGATTCCTGAGGCTGCCACGGCTTCTGCGGTTTCATCCACGTTGGTATTTGCATATTCAGAAGATGTCTTATGCTCTTCCATAAAGGTTGCCACAGCATCCGGATGTTCGGCCAGAAAATCATTTTTTACTATAGTAACGCCTGTAACCAGGCTGCTGCCATCAGAAACCTTGTCCCATTCTTCGGTCAAATTGAGCACAATCTTTAACGCTTCGTTCTGCTGGCAGGCCACAGTTGCAAAAGGCTGGGGCAGAAGTCCGACAGCATCGGCCTGCTGGCTGAGCACAGAGGCAACCTCAGTGGCTTCAGATTTGTATTCCAGGGTCACGTCCTCGGTGGACAGGCCATTTTGCTTCAACAGATATTGCAGTGCATAATCTGGAGTGGTTCCCTTTCCGGTGAGATATAAGGTGCGGCCTTTCAGGTCCTCCATGCTGGTAATCGTTTCATCGGAAGCGACTATATAAAGGACGCCCAAAGTGTTGATGTCGATGACAGAGACACCGCCCTTAGTCTTATTATAAAGAATACTGGCCATATTAGCAGGAACCAGAGCAATATCCAATTCTCCTCCCACAACTTTGGAAACCAGCTCATCTGCGGCAGTCACCATGGTGAATTCATAGGGCTGTCCGGCAGTCTTGGCCTCTGCCAGAGACTGCAGATTCAAAAGTCCCATGGTGGTAGGGCCTTTCATGGAGCCGACCCGGACGGTCACCTCCTCAGAAACCTGTTGTTCGTCTTTGTTATCATCGGCTTCGGGACTTGGTGTGGCCGTGGCGGAAGCCTTGGTGGAGTTCGAATCCGCGGAAGGGTTACTTTTTCCACAGGCGGCGAAGAGTGAACAGGTCATTACGAGAGCTAATAGAATTGACAGTTTCTTTTTCATAGTGATACTCCCTTTCATATCTCTTTTTATCTTTCAGTATAGTAATTAAGAACGGAATTGTCAAAGCATATTTCAGTTGAGATAACTCGGGTTAAGAGGAGAAAATACGGAAGGATTAGGGGGAGACGGAGGTTGACGAATGATGTTGAAGCTTTTATAATGGAAGAATAAAGTAGGGGGAAATTATGATGGAACAGTTAACAAAGCAAGATGTAAAGAAAA
>DVNN01000027.1 GCA_018714325.1 Candidatus Pelethocola excrementipullorum | reverse complement strand
CCCCAGACAATCGGTACCAATGATGTGGATATTGAGAAATTACGCTTAATCTCCTCCTTATCATAATCACTTACCGTATTACCATCAGTAACCTTTCCAAGACGGTTGGTAATACCGGAAAGATATGCCATAGCTTCAGTCAAAGTCGTCTTTCCAGCTCCACCATGTCCAAGCAGCACCACATTTCTAATTCTGTCAGTTCTGAAAACGTCCATATGTAATACCTCCCTAATTATAGTATGTATATATTTTACTAAAAAGTCTGGTGTTTTTCAAGCATTTTATTCATTTTATACATATTCTATTTTGCTTTGTCTGAAAATTAGCCGTCATTCTGCATTTATATTGTCTTTTCGTCCTTTATTCCCTGTCACAATCTATCTACTCATGACAGTTTATGCCCAAACATACGCAATTAACGCAGTTTTTCATTCGCACGTTAAACGGTTGAGCATTAACGTGCTAAATCATTGACTTTTAACTCATGTTTTAGTAGAATAGGAAATATCATAAATCAGCCAATTGATATCTATCGTTTTGGGTCTTAGAGGCGGCAGATAAAACAACATACGGCTTATCAAAGGGAGGAAGCAACAATGATTATTGTAATGAAGCCGAACGCTCCTGAAACAGCTGTAAAATCAGTTCAGGAAGCTGTGGAAAGTAAAGGGCTTGAAACCCATCTTTCTCAGGGAAAACAAGTAACCATCATCGGTATAGTCGGTGATAAAAATAAAATCTGTAACGAAAATCTCCAGCTCATGCCCTATGTGGACAAACTGGTGCCTATTACGGAAAGTTATAAACTGACCAATAAGAAGTTTCATCCGGAACCTACGCGGGTGAAAGTAGGAAATCATGTTATCGGGCCAGATACTCTGACCGTGATGGCAGGTCCCTGTGCGGTTGAGACCGAGGATCAGTTGATGCTCATTGCCAAAGAAGTAAAAAAAGCTGGTGCTCAATTTGTTCGAGGCGGTGCTTACAAGCCTCGTACCTCTCCCTACTCTTTCCAAGGCCTGGAAGAAGAAGGCCTTAAATACATGGCCGAAGCCAAGAAGGAATATGGCTTAAATACCATCTGCGAAGTTATTAATGAGGCGGCCATCGAAGCTTCTGCAAAATATGTGGATATGCTCCAGATTGGTGCAAGAAACATGCAGAACTTCCATCTGCTCAAGGAAGCAGGAAAGTCCGGCATGCCGGTACTGTTAAAGCGAGGTCTTGCAGCTACCATCGACGAATGGCTTAACGCTGCAGAATACATTATCTCCGAGGGTAATCCTAATGTGGTACTCTGTGAGCGCGGTATCCGTACCTACGAGACAGCCACCAGAAACACTCTGGATCTCAGTGCCGTATGTGTGGTAAAGGAAAAGTCCCATCTTCCGATTATCGTGGATCCCAGCCATGCCACCGGAGTGTACTCCTATGTGTCACCGCTGGCTAAAGCGTCAGTTGCCTGTGGAGCGGACGGACTTATGATTGAAGTCCATAACGATCCGGAACATGCACTTTCCGATGGCCCTCAGTCCCTGCGATTCAGCACCTTCAACACATTGATGCAGGAGATGGCGGATTATATCCGGCTTGCAGGAAGGACATTGTAATGGAAACCAAGATAGGTTTTATCGGCCTGGGGCTGATTGGCGGCTCCATAGCCAAGGCCATACGAAAATTTCATCCTCAATATCAGATTATTGCCTATACCCATACGCCCGCTACGCTCGAAAAGGCAGCAGCTGCCGGAGTCGTTCAGGTCTGCTGTGACCAAGTGGATCATCGATTCGGGGAATGTGATTATATCTTCCTCTGTGCGCCTGTACGTACCAACATCTCATATCTGAAGACCTTAAGAGATATCATAAAACCGTCTTGCGTGATTACCGATGTGGGAAGTGTCAAAGGCGATATCCATGAAGCCGTCCGGACTCTGGGAATGGAAGCTAATTTTATTGGCGGTCACCCCATGGCCGGCTCAGAGAAGACAGGATTCGATAACTCGGCCGACTATCTGATTGAGAATGCTTATTACATCATCACCCCCTCCGAAGGGGTGGACCCCGAAAAGGTGACTGCTTATGAGGAACTGGTTCGTTCCCTTGGCTCCCTTCCTTTGGTCCTTTCGTATTCGGAACATGATTTTATCACCGCCGGAGTCAGCCATCTCCCTCATATCATCGCCTCTACACTGGTCAATGAGATCGCCCGTCTGGATGGGCCGGAGGAACATATGAAGTTGATCGCTGCAGGAGGATTTAAGGATATCACCCGTATTGCCTCCTCGTCTCCCGAGATGTGGCAGCATATCTGCCTGTCCAACAGGGAGATGATACTTAAGGTGATTGATATCTATGGAGAAATGCTGCAAGATGCCCGGGAACTGGTGTCTTCTGCAGATGGCGAAGGCATCTATCAGATGTTTGAGTCTTCCCGCAATTATAGGGATTCTCTTCCCGACACCACTGGGGGGCCGAACAAGAAGGTCTTTGTTCTATATTGTGATATCTACGATGAGGCCGGTGGTATTGCCACAATCACCACTCTTTTGGCCATGAACAGCATCAATATTAAGAATATTGGCATCATCCACAACAGGGAATTCGAGGAGGGGGTCCTCCGCATCGAATTCTATCATGAGGATGCATATATGAAAGCAACTTCTGTGCTGACGGACCGTAATTACCGGATCCACAGACGGGAGTAGAGGAAA
>DVNN01000026.1 GCA_018714325.1 Candidatus Pelethocola excrementipullorum | reverse complement strand
CCACAGTTAAAGTCTATCCAATTATTTTTCTTCTCACTTAAGCCTGTGTTGGTGGAAATCTTCACCGTCGGAACTGGTGAGGCAAAGGGCGTTCCCCGTCCGGTTGTAAACAGGACAATATGTGCTCCGCTGGCAGCCAGTGCCGTTGAAGCAACCAGATCATTGCCAGGTGCGCTTAGAAGGTTTAATCCTTTTTCTTTGACTACCTCACCGTAGGATAGAACACCCTTCACGGCTGCACTTCCACTCTTCTGAGTACATCCCAGTGACTTATCCTCAAGAGTGGAAATTCCTCCTTTTTTATTGCCAGGGGAAGGATTTTCATAGATGGTCTGATCATGGCTCTTAAAATAATTCTTAAAGTCGTTAATCAGATCAACCGTCTTTCCGAATAATTCCTCATTCTCACACCGGTTCATAAGCAGAGTCTCCGCTCCAAACATCTCCGGAACCTCGGTCAATATCGTGGTTCCCCCTTTGGAGATCAAGAGATCGGAAAATGCACCCACAGCCGGATTCGCCGTGATGCCTGACAGTCCATCGGATCCACCGCACTTCATGCCTATAATCAATTCGCTGGCATCGATGGGCTCACGCCTTGCTTCTTTCACATAACCTGCAAGCTCCTCTAGTATCTTCAGGGACTCTTCAATTTCGTCTTCACACTCCTGGGCCACCAAAAAGCGCACTCGCTTCTCATCATAATCTCCTATGTACTCTTTCAGCACATCGATATTACTGTTCTCACAGCCCAGTCCCAATACTAAAACACCGCCTGCATTGGGGTGGTTAATCAGATCCGCCAGAATCTGTCTTGTATATTCCTGATCTTCTCCCATCTGGGAACATCCATAAGGATGAGGGAATGCACAGACCGCTTCCAAAGTACCGCCCACTAATCTTGCGGCTTCCTTCTCAATGGTTCCTGCTACATTGTTGACACAACCAACCGTGGGGATAATCCAGATTTCGTTACGGATTCCCACCTTCCCATTGTCTCTTCGAAATCCCTGGAAGGTGACATTTTCCGTAGGTTTTAACTCTGTGGGAATCTTGTCATAAGTATATTCCAGCAAATCCCCGAGACCAGTCTTTAAATTATGGGTATGCACCCACTGTCCCGGCTCGATATCCTCTTTCGCAATACCGATGGCATTACCATACTTGTAAACCTTTTCTCCCACCGCCACATGCTGCAAGGCAAATTTATGTCCCTGCATGATGTCTTCTCTTAAAGTAATCTCTTTACCATCCACGTTGCACACCCGGCCAGCACTTAAGGGCACCAGCGCGACGGCAACCACGTCTTTGGGATGAATCTTCAGATACTCCATACCGTTCCTTCTCCTTTATCTTTTATGATGATTCAGATTTCTCTTTTATTTTCACACAAATCCATTGCTTTCTATAAGCACGAATTCTATTCTTCGAAATCCAAATCGAAACTATTTTTACCTGCTGTCCCTTTTTTGTAAGGGCTTACATTTATAACTACACCATTTTTACGAATCTGTCAATATTTTTTAGCAAATTTTTAAAAATAAGTTGCTTTTTCCCTATGTTAGGCTTATAATAAGGCCAGAAAAACCATTTTGTAATTGTAAGCACTTACAAATCACTTTGGCATCTTCTGAAAAAATCATAAAGGAATGTAAGATGAATATATACGACATTTCCCAAAAGGCCGGTGTGTCCATCGCAACGGTATCCAGAGTTTTAAACAATAATAAGAATGTCAGTGAAAAGACAAGGCTGAAAGTCTTAGCCGTCATGAAGGAAGAGGATTACCAGCCCAACGCATTTGCCCGGGGGCTCACCTTGAACACCATGAAGACGGTTGGTTTGTTATGCGCAGATTCTTCGGATCCTTATCTGGGCAGTGCAATTTCATATCTGGAACAAGGGCTCCGTGCTCACAGCTATGATTCACTGCTCTGCTGTACCGGTTATGAGCAGTCCCAGAAAGAAAAGTGTCTGGATATGCTTCTTTCACGTCATGTGGATGCTCTTGTGCTGATCGGATCCAACTTTATAGAGAGGAACACCGGTAAGAATGAATATTTATACCGGGCGGCCTCACAAGTTCCCGTACTCATCTTAAATGGTCTTTTGAAGGGTGAAAACATTTACAGTTCCCTCTGTGACGATACGGAAGCGGTCTGCAATGCTGCCACACGGCTTTTGAAAAGTGGATGTAAAACACCCCTTTTCCTCTACCGGGCAGATTCCTTCAGCGGAACGAAAAAGAAAGAAGGATTCTTAAAGGCATTGGAACTGGAAGAGATGGATTGGTCCAAAGATCAGATTGTGATGTCCAGTGGTTCCATCAGAGATGTACAAAGTCTCCTGCTGGATATCCACAAAAAGCTGCCTTTCGATGCCGTACTGGCTTCCGATGATGAACTGGCCATCGGCGCTTTGAAATTCGCCAAAACCGCCGGACTATCAATTCCCGATGATTTATCCATCGTGGGCTATAATAATTCCATGCTCTCCATCTGCTGTGATCCGGAGTTGACCAGCATCGACAACCGCCTGGAATACCTGTGCAACACCTCTGTTTCCCTTCTGATGAATCTGTTGAATGGGAAAACTGCACCAGATAAAACCGTTGTATCTGCAGATATTGTAATAAGGGATACAACCAGGAAAGATTTCTAATTCCCATAGGTGCACAATACAAACTAGCTAGAAATTATTATTTTAATAACAATCATATATCAAGGAGGATATTCTCATGAAACCATTTTTAGACAAGGATTTTCTACTTTCCACCCCAACAGCAAACAAGCTGTATCACGACTACGCGGAAACCATGCCAATCCTGGACTATCACTGCCATATCAATCCTCAGGAAATCGCTGAGAACAAGCAGTTCCATAACATCACTGAAGTATGGCTGGGCGGCGACCATTACAAATGGCGTCAGATGCGTTCCAATGGTGTGGATGAAAAATACATCACCGGTGATGCCGACCCCAGAGAAAAATTCCAGAAATGGGCTGAGACTCTCGAAAAGGCTATCGGAAATCCTCTGTACCACTGGAGCCATCTGGAGCTCAGGAGATTTTTCGGCTATGAAGGCGTCCTGAATGGTGACACGGCCGAAGAAGTATGGAATCTATGCAACGAAAAACTTCAGACTCCTGAGATGTCCGTGCGCGGACTGATTAAGATGTCCAACGTCACTTTACTCTGCACCACAGATGACCCGGTGGATGATTTACACTGGCATCAGGTGATTAAGGCAGATGACACATTCGATGTAAAAGTACTTCCCGCATGGCGCCCTGATAAGGCCATGAACCTGGAAACCGACTTCTATACCGATTACATCAAACAGCTTTCCGAAGTAAGTGGAGTCGAAGTAAAAGACTTCCCATCCTTAAAAGAAGCTCTGTGCAGGCGTTTGGATTACTTCGCTGAAAATGGATGCTCCGTATCCGATCATGCTTTAAATTATATCTACTACGCTCCTGCTTCCGAGGAAGAAGTAAATGCTATCCTTTTAAAACGACTGAATGGAGAAGGAGTGGATGCAGGGGAGCAGCTGAAATTCAAGACAGCATTTATGCAGTTTGTGGCTAAAGAATACCATCGCCGTAACTGGGTGATGCAGCTTCACTTTGGTTGTAAGAGAAACAATAATGCCCTGATGTTTGAAAAACTGGGCCCCGATACCGGCTATGACAGCATCGATAACTATGCTCCGGCCGCTACCGCTGCCGACTTCCTGAATTCTCTGATTGCAACAGATCAGCTGCCTAAGACCATCCTGTATTCATTGAACCCAAATGATAACGCCTACATTGGCACTTTGTTGGGATGTTTCCAGGATTCCTCAGCCATCGGCAAGATCCAGCAGGGAAGCGCATGGTGGTTCAACGATCATAAGCAGGGCATGATTGATCAGATGGTGTCCCTGGCAAACCTGGGACTGCTCAGCAACTTCATCGGCATGCTCACCGATTCCAGAAGCTTCCTTTCCTATACCAGACACGAATACTTCCGCAGAATTGTTTGTGAGCTGATCGGAGGCTGGGTGGAGAACGGAGAATATCCGGAAGATTATAAGGCTCTCGAAAAAATCATCAAGGGAATCTCATATAACAACGCGGTAAGATACTTTGAATTCCCTCTGGACGAAGCATAATAAAACTTTTGAGCATAAGAACCCTCTGAAAAACTTTCAGGGGGTTCTTATTCCTATGAGCAACAATACAGAATAAATATTCATTGACAACAGCCTCAAAATGATGTATTATATCAAACGTTGATAAAGCATATTAAGTGCGTTTAGCTCAGCTGGATAGAGCGTTTGGCTACGGACCAAAAGGCCGGGAGTTCGAATCTTCTAACGCACGTAAAAATAAGCATGGCACATAATGGATTCATTATGGTGCCATGCTTATTTTTTTACTTCCTGTCAGCTCTCGATCTGCCTCCTGACGATACAAAATCCGCCAGCTCTGTTCGCATTGCCTTCCACATTTAGTCTTGATGTTACATTCTAATTTATTATACCAAAGTAACATCAACAATTTCCAATAACAAAAGGGTTTTAAGAAATATCAAATCACTTTCTTTTGCTTCTCCAAGCTTTTCGATCCAGGAGTCAGGAAAAGAGGGTGGTCAGAAGGCTGGCCTGCTACGGTTCGCGCAGACTTCGGAGCGCGTCCGAAGATAATCTGCCGTGATCACTTAGCGAAGAGCGCTCTCGCGATGAGCTTAGTGAGAACAGCAGAATAGCTAAGGAGAAGTAGAGAAGCAAGCAGACCGTAGCAGGCCAGCCTTCTGAACACTCACTTTTCCGTCCCCTACACCACACTTCCAGTGATAACAGAAGGTGCAACACTTTGATCATAGTTTGAATGAAAGAATGTGATTAACCAGACGCTTTCATTCATACACGTTAATGCTCTCACATAACGTAAATAAGTGTCTGCGACACTTCAACTCCCCTGCCCCTCAATCTTGAGGGGTGGGGTTGCTTTTTACTTCTATCTGATTCATAATTATCCCATGAACATCTTACAAGAGATTTTTAAAGACAATTACGA
>DVNN01000319.1 GCA_018714325.1 Candidatus Pelethocola excrementipullorum | reverse complement strand
TCCATCAAATCGATATCAAAGCCCGTAAGTTTTCCGGCACTATCCCGATATTCAAAGGGGGCATATTCCGCATTGGTTCCAACTATAATCTTCGTTTCGGTCTGTCCCATAACACTGATACAATTGGCAAAAATACCGATAAGCATAACTGCCAGACAGACGAGAAGACCTTTTCTTCTCTTTTGCATTTTCTTTCTCCTTATAGATTCTGGATTTTACTATATATGTTATCCCAAAAACTTCCACTTACATGCACATGCCAGTCGATTTATATTTTTATCCTAAAATGGCTATTTAATATTGTTTTATAATGTCATATATATTAAAATTGCATGATTTAAAGACTATGTAATGGTTTTTAGTTGTTTTCTTTAATAAGATATCATATTATAACGTTATATTCAATTGTGATATTTTCACAATATTTTAAAGTCTCTTATTTCAATTTGCATAAACCCACAGCCAGATTAGAATATACACACAGATAAAAACGAGAGCAACCCATCTGATCGCTCTCGTTTATCTCACTCTATCTTATTAATCAAAGTATACCGCTTTTCCTGTCTTCGCTGATTCATAGATGGCTTCCAAGATACGGGTAACCACGATTGCCTGCTCTGGTTTCACCACCAATTCCTCACCATTTACCACGGCATTGTAGAATACCCGCTGTTCCACATCGGGCTCTTTCTCGGCTTCTCCATCGAAAAATGCGACTCCGCCTACACCCAGTTCCGGTATCTCAACACACTGTTTATTATACTGTACACGGTTGATTCTAAGTCCATCCTTCATATCCGCTCCGGCTTTTGTACCACAGAGGCTGGTTTTGGCTTCATCCACATCCAAAGAGTTTAATGCCCAGGAAGATTCCAGATGAATGGTTGCCCCATTCTTCATCTTAATAAATCCAAATGCAGAATCCTCCACCTTAAATTGCTCAGGATCCCATTCGCCAAATGCATTTCCCGTCTCTTTTTGATCACCAAGTTTATGGTATACGGAACCCATTACTGATTCTGGTTCGTAGTTATCCATCATCCACAGTGTCAGGTCAAGTGCATGGGTACCGATATCAATCAATGGTCCCCCGCCCTGCTCCTCTTCATTTAAGAATACGCCCCAGGTAGGAACTGCACGCCTTCTGATTGCGTGGGCTTTGGCATAATATACCTCACCCAGATCTCCATTTTCACAGGCACGCTTTAAATAGGTGGAGTCCGCACGATATCTGTTCTGATATCCAATGGTCAGGATTTTTCCTGTCTCCTTCGCTGTTTCAAGCATTAACTTGGCATCCTCATAGGTCTTTGCCATCGGCTTCTCACACATGACATGCTTTCCTGCCTTCATGGCAGCCACAGAGATAAAGCTGTGGGATTTGTTTGGTGTCAATACATAGACAGCCTCAATATCCTCTTGTTTTACCAGCTCGGTGTAATCCGTATAAATCTTAGCATCTTTTGCGCCATATTCTTTCTTTACTTCTTCTGCTCTTTCTTTTATGATGTCGCAGAATGCCACGATTTCAAAATTTCCATTTTTCTTAATTGCAGGAAGATGCTTTCCGGTTGCTATGCCACCGCAGCCTACAATACCAATTTTCAGTTTTCTCATGAAAGGTTCTCCAATCTTCAACTCTTATTTATAGTAATTACTGTTATCCCTATTTCATCCATGGACAAGGGGCGAAACTGCCGCCTCTGCACCACTTGAGATACTCCAGTCCATGAAGCTGGGACGTCATTTCCCAATCCCCTCTATAGATGGGATCATGGTATCCTTCGATACAGATATCACCCTCATATCCACCCATCTGCAGGATGGAGATAATGTCCGTCCAATTGCTGTCACCATACCCTGGAGTACGATGATACACAAATTCCTCGGCACCATAGATACCAAATTTCTTGATGGCATCGTAATCCACGGTAGCATCTTTTCCATGTACATGGACTACCTTCTTAACCCATTGTTTTAACTGGGCGACAGGATCTATCAACTGCACCATCTGATGAGTCGGCTCCCATTCCAGGCCCAGATTTTCATCTTGCACTTCATTGAACATCATGTCCCAGGCCTTTGGGTTAAATCCAATATTGCAGGTTGCCTTCTCAAAGCTGCCTCCCATCGGGCAGTTCTCGATACCTATTCTAATGTTCTTATCGGCTGCTCTCTTGGTCAGATCCCGGAATACCTCGCCGAACTTTGAGATGGATTCTTCCACCGGTCTTCCCTCATATGCACCTGCAAATGTGTTGATATTGGTAACACCGAAGTACTCCGCAGAGTCTATCACATATTCCAGTGCTTTCTTATGGTCTTCATACTGTATGGGATTGCAGTAAAGACCCAGACTTGAGATTGGGATATCTCTGTCTCCTATGATCTCCTTAAGCTGATCCGCTAACTTCTTCAGATCCGTATCTTCCAAAGACATATGAAAGGTGAGTTCAAAGGACTCAAATCCCTGATCCAACATATGAGGCAGCCAATCTACCGCTTTCACACCTGGTACACAAGTTCCTATCTTAATTTCTTTCAACTGATTCATCCTCTTTTTTATATTAGGATAACTTGGATTATCCCAGAATTCTCTTGTTTTGTCCCGTTCCTCTTTAGACTAATTATGAGTCGGACTTCCTTAAGTATTCAATGCTCAACTTAGCATCTTCCATCGGTGTATGCAGGGTATGGCTATCCTGTTCTACAATCACCCACTGGGCACCGGATTCACCGGATGCTGCAAGTATGCCTGGGATATCCTGTATTCCCTGACCTACCGCCGTGAATTCCACCGGTCTCTTCCCTGTGAAGTCCTTAAGGTGAACAACCGGGCATCTGTTTTCATACTTCTTGATATAGGTGATAGGATCCACTCCTGCTACCTTCACCCAGCACGTATCTATCTCAGTCTGAAGAACATCCTCCGAAAATGTCCGGTACATGAGGTCTAAGACATATTCTCCTTCTTCTGTCTTCTGGAATTCAAAATCATGGTTATGATACATCAGTATCATATCATGCTTTTTACATTCCTCCGCTATCGTAGGGATATATGCCAGAACCTCATCAAATGCCTTTGAGCCATATCGCTCTTCTTCCCCCAAAAAAGGAATGGCAATATATTTACAGCCAATTACTGCATATGCAGCCACCGTCCCCTGTAAATCATCCTTTAACTCCGCATAAGGTACATGAGCAGAGATCGGAACAAGACCGATTTCTTTTAACCAGTCTCTGATTGCTTCGGGTTTATGTCCGTAGAGGCCTGCCAATTCCACGCCATCATAGCCCATCTCTTTTACTTCCTGCATGGTCTTAACAAAATCTGATTCCGCTTCCTCTCTGATTGAGTATACTTGTAAACCAATCGGTAATTTCGTCATTTTCTATCCTCACCTTACATGATATTTAGGTTGTATAAGGTAACCCATAAGCCTCTGACATACTTATTCAAAGTCCAACACCTGATTGAACCTGGCTGATTCGAAGATCGCTTCCATCAATTTCATGACACGCATCACTTCCGGAAGCTGAATCTTAGATTCTTCCTTCTTCTCAATCACCGCCATAACATTTCTATAGAAATCTCTGATATCACTTTTTACAATTGGCAGCTCATATCTATGAATGGTATCTTCCCTGCGGGGTGCCATGGTCTTGGTTAATCCCGCAGCCGTTCTCACGGGAACCACGTCCTTCTCATTCACACCTGCCGCACACACGATTTCCCCGCTCAAATCCCAATCCTTAATGATTGCGGTTCCATCCTGACCGAGCACATACCATCTGGGCAGTGAGATGAAATTACTGGTTCCAACTTCCACCAACACCTCTACCTTATTTTCAAAGGTAAGGATGGCTGTAAATCCGTCATCCACCAACTGATTCGTCACATTGGTAACCGAAGCAAAGACTCTTTTCAGCTTCACATCCTTCATCATCATTAAAATCTGATCCAGCAAATGCACGCCCCAGTCCAGAACCATTCCGCCGCCATGCTCCTTTTCCTGTCTCCAGTCCCCCGGAATCCCTCTGGATCCATGGACTCTGGATTCTATGCGGAACACCTCACCCAGCTTGTTCTCATCCAGAATCTTCTGAATGGTCAAAAAGTCTTCATCCCAGCGTCTATTCTGATGCACGGTCAGATACACTCCAGTTTCCTCCGATACATCCATCATCTCCTGAAGATCTGAGGAAGACAAGGTTACCGGCTTCTCTGATACAACCGGTTTTCCCGCCCTCATCGCCTGTATGGCTATGGGCTTATGCAAATCATTTGGCGTTGCCACCAGCACCAGGTCTATACCTGGATCACCCAGGAGTTCTTCTATGCTGTTGTAAACATGGAGGTTACACTCTTTGGCGAACTCCCTCCTCTCTTCCTTAACATCATAGATTCCTGCTACTTCTAATCCCTCTATCTCTGCTATTGTCTCTCTATGCCAGTTGGCCATTCCGCCAAACCCGATGATTCCAATCTTCATGTTAACTCCTGTCTATCTGCCAATCTGCTGCAGATTTCTGTCAATTCTATTACAAGCTCAGCCGCTTGTTCTTTTCCTATGCCCAGTACATGGTGCCCCTGTCTTCATAAAGGAGGACATTTTTCAGGCACTGAATCGCTTTTTGTAAGCCTTCATTTCCAGACATTAAACTATCTTCATGCTCAATGCTGATGGCATAGTCATATCCTGCCATACGAAGCTCGGAGACAATTGCTTTCCAGTAATCTTCCCCATGACCATATCCTACCGCGCGGAAGATCCATGAGCGGTTTATCTCGTCACCATAATGTCCTGTATCCAACACGCCATTCAGGCTGGTATTGGCCGGATCAATCTTCGTATCTTTCGCATGGAAATGGAAGAGAGCACCTGCTTTTCCAAGCTCTCTGATACATGCGCAAGGATCCATCCCCTGCCAGATCAGATGACTGGGATCGAAGTTCGCTCCAATTTCAGGACCTACGGCCTCACGAAGCCTCAGCAATGTTTTCGTATTATATACACAGAATCCCGGATGGAGCTCTAAGGCGATTTTGTGAATTCCATGCTCTTTGGCAAATGCCACTTTCTTCTTCCAATAAGGAATCAGAACCTCATCCCATTGATAATCCAGGATTCTTTGGAAATCCTCCGGCCATGGACAGGTAACCCAGTTCGGCTCCTGATCCTTACTACTTCCGCCCGGACATCCGGAGAATGTATTGACAACTGTCACGCCTAATTTCTCTGCGAGAAGAATGGCATTTGTCAAGTCGTTATCAAATTTTTCCGCTAAATCCTTTTGTGGATGAACCATGTTTCCATGACTGCTCAATGCGCTGATCTCCAGGTTATGTCTCGCGATGGTATCCTGGAATTCTTTTAGTTTTTCCTCATCATTTAATAACACCTCAGGATCGCAATGGGCTTTTCCCGGAAATCCACCGCAACCGATTTCAACCATCTGAACCCCACTGTTCTCCAAGTATGTGCACGCTTCCTCCAGCGGCATATCCCCCAATACTACTGTTAACACTCCTAACTTCATAGCCATTTCCTCCTTATTGTCATTGTTTAATCTAATAAGCTGTCCGCTTTTTAACCCATGATTTCATCCATAAATCGTAGATATCATGATATGATTGCATATCTACATCATATAAGAGTTGATATAATAATTCTATCGAACCATTGCTATATATGCATATATTCTTGCTATATAAATTCACAACCTGAAATTATACACAAGTAAGTGAGTTAATTTTTGTGACATTTTATGATGCAAAAAAACATTGGATGTACTTTTCTATTAAACAGTACATCCAATGCTTCATTTATTTGATTTCTATGATTCGTTTTCTTAACTTTCTTGATCCTTATTGGTAGTTTTTCCTCCTACCAGTTCCCATACCGTGGATGGTGCATATCCGTACTTTTTCTTAAAGAGTCTCCCAAAATTATTAAAATCCTGGAATCCAACCATGGAGGCAATCTCGGCGACTGTTAATTCCTTCTGCTGCAATAGATGGTGGGCTTTTTTTAGTCGTACTTCATTGATATAGCTCAGAGGGCTCTGCCCGATGCTTTCTTTAAACAGATGGCAGAATCTGAATTCACTTAAATGTATCACCTGGGCAAGCTCCTTGTTACTCATAGGTTCCGTATAATTGTTTTGTATATACTGGAGGACGGTATTCAATCGAGCCAGATTCTTCTTTCTTTGCAAATGCTCCTTATTGGATATGCTTTCAACCACATAGTAGCGCATTAAATACGTCAAGAGTTCATAGATTTTCCCCTTGACAGCCAGCTTATAACCTAACTCTTTTTGACTCTCCTCTTTCCGGATTTCCAAAAGCAGCTCTTCGATCCTCTCATCGCCTTCTATTAGAGTCTGGAATATCATATTGTGGTTTACGATTTCCTCGGAAAACTTATCCAGTTCGAATATGATGACCAACGCATCAAAGGTTTCTGTCTTTGTTACGGCGGTATGTAATTCATTGCTATTTATGATAATCAGATTCCCGGGCTCCCCATGTACAGGCTTGTGGTTACAGTATAAAACCATCTCGCCATTTAAAACATAATGCATCTCGATATGCTCATGCCAGTGCTCCGGAAAAACAGGGCGGATTTCTTGTAAGTTATTTTCAAATATCTGAACAGGAAATTCTTTATCTTGAATGATTTTCTTTTCATATAGATTAATTTTATTCATGTAATGGTAAGTCCTTTCCGTACAAAAAATTCACACACGTCTTCAGGCTTAATACTCTGTTCTTATTATAACTAATTTCGAGCATTTAGCAAACCATTATACAGGAATCTATGAACTGATATAGTCATATTTTTCAATTATCCTTTTAATTATCATATATATTTCTGTCAATTTATACACAATACAGAATTTGACATACAACTTATTTTTAACTATAATATAGTTATTAACAGTAATAAACTAAACCAAAAGAGTAAAGGAGGACTTCAAGATGAAAAGATTTGATAACAAAATCGCCGTGGTCACAGGTGCCAGCGGTGGCATTGGAAAGGAAATTGCCATCGGATTTGCTGAAGAAGGTGCAAGTCTTGCAATTTGTGCACGGACAGAGTCGAAACTCCATGAAACTGCTGAGATCTGTCGGAAACTGGGTGTGGAAGTGCTTGCTATCACATGTGATGTAAGTGAATATAGCCAGTTAGAAAACTTCGTGAATAAAATCAACCAGAAGTTCGGTCGTATAGATATTCTGGTTAACAATGCGGTATCATCCGATACCATGATTCCATTTATAGACCAGACCATTGAAAATCTGGAAAAGGCTCTGAAATCAGGACTATACGCAACCTGGCACATGATGCAGCTTTCTTTCCCACTGATGAAGGAACATGGAGGCTCCATCATTAACTTCGGCAGTTCCGCCAGCAATGGACAGCCCGGTCTTTCCAGTTACGGTGTGGCAAAGGCAGCGATTACCGCACTGACCCGTGCAGTGGCATCGGAATGGGGAGAATATAACATTCGTGTCAATAATATGAAACCTTTTGCTATGACCGAAAACATGAAAAATCTTCCCGAAGAAACCCGCGTATTTATTGAAAAAAACATGAAAAATTCCACCGCATTGAAGAGAACTGGTACACCGAAATCAGATATCGTACCTGTTGTCTTGTTCCTTGCCAGCGATGAGAGTCAATGGATGACGGGGCAGACCTTAAATGCAGAGGGTGGCTCTGACATTCACGAATAACCTGAACTAGATAATCAGTGAATTTCTAATTGAACCTGCGCTTCCGGCAGTTCTGTGCATCTTTAAATAGTAGCACGGTACTATCGGAAGCGCAGGTTGCTTTTTATTGTTCGGCAGCTTCTCCTCTCCCCTCACGTTCCTGTCCAGGCGGATGGCCGATATACTTTTTATAGATGCGGTAAAAATTAGAAATATTTGTAAACCCGCATTCCATGGCAATATCCACAATCTCCTGATCCGTCGTATGTATCAGCTTCTGAACCTGCTGAATCCTGATTCCATTCAGATAATTGGAAAAAGTGCAGTTGCAGGCTTTCCGGAAATAGGCGGAAAAATAAGCCGGACTCATATAACAAAGGGATGCCATCTGCTCCAAAGTAATCTTTTCATCAAAATGAGTATACATATGGAGAAATACTTTCTCCAGACGCTTCATGGCATGTTCCCGGTTCTTAAATTCATTGGAAGGGGGTGCCGATGATAGATAATATCTCGTAAGATGGGTCAGCATCTTTAAAATATCCGCCTTAACCATGAGTTGATACCCCAGTTCACGTCCTTTTGCCTCTTTTAAAATGGACCGGAACAATGCCAGCAGTTCCGCACTATATTGAGACTCATGACTTATCTTATTCTTAAAATTACTTCCCCGCTGCACGTAAGGCTTTAAAAATTCATAATCAAAATTCCCCATGCGCTCCGCGATAAAATCAATAGGAAACAAGATCACTTCGACATCCATGGTCTCACTTAAGACCTCCCATCCATGGGCTTCCATATGGTTAAAGATGATAACGTCTCCATCCTCCACATACAATGTCTTCTCCTGTATATTATAGATTCCATTTCCTTTCCGAATATGGGGGATTTCCATACAGGAATGCCAGTGAAAGGTGCTTTTCGCATTGTCACTCTGGCGAAGGGTCAGGGTATCCACCTGAAACGGGTGCTGCGGATCAAAATCAAAATCCGCCTGATAAATAATCATTGTGTTCTCCTTTGTCTCTACAAAACAAAATCCACTGGTAATAAGGTCATTATAGAATCATCCGGTGTAAATGTAAAATATTATTTCAAAAAATCGTAAAAAAGTATAATGAATACATGAAAACAAGGAAGAAATAATGAAACTTCCAGTATATACTCAAATCATACTATAGTTATTTATTGATGATACCAGGGTCAAAAGGTCATGCTTTTCATGCTTGCATGAAAAAGCATGAGGTTAGCACCGACCGAAGCGGAGCGAAGATGTGGAGCACTTTTGTGCGTAACAATCCATAGAGAGAAAGGAAGATGATTGAAATGAATAATAAGAAACTTACTTTAGGAGTTTTAGGATTAGGTGAAGGTAGAAGCATTATCTCGGCAGTGCTGGGCAGTTCCTACTATGAATTGGGTAATATCTGCGACCTGAATGAAGATCTTTGCAAAAAACGTATGCAGGAATTCAATCTTACCAAATATACCACCAGATATGAAGACCTGTTAGAAGACGATACCATTGATGTCATAGGAATCTACACACCGGATCAGCTCCATGCAAAACATATCACACAGGCCCTTAAAGCTGGAAAACATGTCATATGTACAAAACCTGTGATCGTCGGCCTGGAAGACGCCAAAGAACTTCTGGAATGCCAGAAAAGCTCCGGCCGACATGTGTTTGTGGGACAGAGCACCAGATTTTTTGAATCCATCAAACATCAGAGGGAGCTCTACGAAAATAATAACATCGGGGAATTGATCACGGTCGAAGCCCACTATAAGAATGACTCCAGATGGTTCCTAGAACGTGACTGGAGCCGTAGACCAGGATTTTCCTGGATGTATAATTTTATGATTCATGCAGTGGATCTGGCCGCCTGGTATCTTCCGGAGATTGATGAAGTGTTTGGCTATGGCACGGTGAGCGCCAACACAAAGGCATATGATTTGAATGTGGAGGATTACATGACCTTCGTGGCAAAGGACAAGAGCAGCCGATTCGCAACCATTGAAGGCGCTTATGGAGGTCCCTGCCTGGACGGCGACGTGGAGTTCCCTATAGAATGTACCTTAAGAGGGACTACCGGAATCTCCAGAGGAGGATACAGTAAATTAAAGTACTATGAAAGGACTATGGATGAAGCCGGTCGACACGATAAAGCAGAATCCTTTGATGATAAACATGATTATTACTTCCGGTTTGAAAAAGAAAATCACCATGCCGGTGAGTATCAAAACTATATCGAGTATTTTGCTAAGGCACTGGAAAAGGGTGAGACACCAAAACCAGATCTTACCGAAGCCTTTCACACCATCGGTATCATGGAGGCCATGAAACGTTCTCTTGAGACAGGCAAGCCGGTCAAGGTAAGTGCAGTCATGGAAGAATATGGGCTTTAAAATATAAAAGAAATAATAGGCAGCCGGATGTTTGATATGATCCCCCTTAAGTAGATTTGGTTATTTACCTTGTTTACTTAAGGGGGATCATATCAGTTTGGAAACCGGCTGCCTATTCTATATTTTCAAGTAAAGATTGATGTTTATAGAAATATATCTTATAATACAAACATAGAATGCAATTTTTCAAAATTTTTATACAAAAGAAAGGAGGTTTACCATGCGTGCTTCCGAGAAGGGGGTCTTAGATTCCTCAACTTTATATTTTCACGTTGCCAGTCCCAGTGCTAAGCGCATGTTTTTTTACCCCATCTGCACCGGACATTTTTACTGTGATAAGAATTATGAAGTAAACCGTTCTAATTTTGACAATTATTTGATACTTTTTGTAATACATGGATCTGGTTTTATTGAAATAGATGGCAAAGAATACGCTCTTGGACAAGGTTCTATCGCCTTTATTGACTGCCATCAGCAGCATCGTTATTATACAGACCAGGGCTGGGAGATCCGCTGGCTGCATTTCGATGGACCTCTGGCCAGAGAATATTTTTCTGAAATAACGAACCGACATGCTTTTATCTTTAGTTCCGACCAGGAGATGAGTATCTTGAAAACCATGGAAAGGATTTTTGAGTTCTTCAATAATGGGAAAAAGTATATTGATGAGGCAATTGTATCGAATCAGATTAATAATATATTAACCATTTTCCTGGTAAATTCACCTTCTCCTCAAGAGACTGCCAACAGACAAAGCCCTTTAAAGGATACTCTATATTATATCTCGGAGCATATTGACGAACCCTTGCCGGTTGAGATGTTGGCTGAACGGATATTTTTAAGCAAGTATCATTTTATTCGCCTGTTTAAAAAAGAAGTTGGTTATACCCCTCACCAATATATCCTGATGGGACGTATCAATGCAGCCATGCTGGCTCTTAAAACAACTTCTAAATCTATTAAGGACATCTCCCTTGCATACGGATTTACTAATGAAAGCAGCTTTTGTACTACTTTCAGGCGCTTTGTAGGCGTCACACCACGTACCTATCGTCTTTCACACAGTACTAATGAAAACATTACCTAACTAATATAATACAGGATTCCCCCGGGAAAAGAACCACGTTCTATTCCCGGGGGAATCCTGTATTATCTGCTATTTTACCTCGGCCATCTTACGATAAATTCCTGCATTCTGATGATTTCCATCAAGCTTCAGCACTTTATCAAAATATGTCTTTGCCTCTGATTTTTCGCCCAAGCCTAACTTCCCTAATCCCATTAGGTAATAGCAATGAGCCTGATTCCTCAAGTTTAAGTCCTCATCAAAGAGCAGTAGATCCGGAAGTGAAACTGCAAAGTAATCAATTTTCACATCATCTCTTAAATGTCTCTCTCCATAGTCTAACAATTTATAAAATCTTGCGCAGGCTTCCTTGTTTTCTCCCAGCTTTATCTTAGCAAGGCCTTGATATAAGATCATATCCGCCGGTTGATCATAGTAGTACATCATACCTGCCGGCTCAACAGCTCCGAGGGTTGCAAGACCAAAACACTTATGTGCCTCTTCTGGATTGCCAAGGGCCTCTTGAACCAGTCCCAAATGATAGTATAAGTGGTTATCCTTTGTTCCGGCCAATCTGCCTTCCCCTAGATTCTCAGGGTATACCAATGCCTTTTGAATCAATTCTTTTGCGCTTTCATAATGAGTTGCGGCAATCTCGTCTTTTGCCATTTCAAGAAGAGCGGTCTTATACTGTGTGGTCACTTTTCCTTCCGCACCTTCCCAAGGTCTGAATTCGTATGCCATAATCTTGTCATAGGCCTCTTTATGGCTGCCCAGTTGGTTTAGCAGGGTGACGAACTCAATATAAACATCGTCTCTTTTCAGGACAATTCCTGCATTTTCCTCATAATTTGCAAGGCGTTCTTCAAAGGGAACACCCATTTTCTTATGTAACTGATCCAACTCAAAGAATACACGTGCATCTTGTCTGTCAAGATCAAAGGCTCTCTCCAGCTTTTCTTTCGCAAGTTCCGGTTTATTTAACTTGTTATAGTAGCCGATGGATAAGTTTCTCAGCACTGTAGGATAGCTATCATCCAGTTTTTCGGATTCTTCCCACATCGCTATGGCCTCTTTAAACCTCAGTTTATCATAAAGCAGGTTGCCCAGATAATAACTCGCTTTGGCACCATCAGGATATTCGTTTACCGCATCACCAAGGACGATCATATCTTCCACTTTATTAGGGAAACAGTAAGTGGGATCACAAGCATTTGCTTTCTGATATTCTTTCTTACAGTTCTCCAAATCACCCATCTGCTTATAATAATAGCCTTTATAGTAATGAAGCAGGGGTTTCTCGGCGGTACATGCATTAAGCACCTGAATGGCTTCTTGGTAAGAACCGCTTTCCGCATAGTCCCTGGCTATCATGAGATGGTTTTCATGGAAGTTTCTCATGATGGCGTAATCTTCTTGTTCTCCAGTCACAAAACCCTTTTCGAACAGGGATAAGAAGTCGAAGTGATCTAGTTTCAGATTACTCTCAATCATGTTGAGGGTCTCTTCTTTTCGGCCAAGCTTTCTTAATATCAGCGCCTTAAGTCCTCTACCCTTTACATTATGTGAGTTTTTCACAAGGGATTTGTCGATAAATTCCAGAGCCTCTTCATAATCACCGCTACGTGTACGTATAGCCGCCATATAATAGAAGGACATTTCCTGTTGTTCGTTTGTCCAGGTTGCCTTATAAAAAGCATCGAATGCATCTTCATATTCGCCCTGAAGGAATAGAACCAGTCCCAGATTGTAATATGGCTCACTGTCATATGGGTTGGGATTCAGGTGTGTCAGCCTCTTTAAGGCTTTTCGGAAATGTTCCTCCGCCTTATCAAGCTCTCCTCTTCTCATCAACAACAGTCCATAGGCATTGTTGATTCTGATATTTCCCTCATCTCTTTTCAGCCCTTCCAGGTAATATGGATCCGGCAGGTAAGTGGCGTGGCGGTACTGCTCGATATGCTGTCCGGCCAGGAATAATTCTTCTGTTGTCATGATTTCTTCCGGATTTTTTACTGCCTTGGCAGGTTCGGCCAGCTCCGGGATTCCCTGATCCTGGGCCTGATATTCGATGAGAAGCTTTCCGCCTCCATACACTTCCACCTTAACATCAGTTTCCTTGAAGCCCTTTGCCGGGATCGTCTTAGTATAAATGTGGTTTGGGGAGATTTTGGTTGTTTCTCTATAAACTTCTTCTCCATTATGGTAGACCACCACCTCTGCATCTTCGTACAAACCGGTTGCATAGGAACAGATATAAATCTCGTCCTCTCTCTTTTCCAGATTCACCATGGCATGGATCGATGCATTTTTAACAGGACCTACCGCCTTATATGGCATAAAATACTGCTTAAATGTTTTTTCTTCATAAGGTTTCAACCATGTGAAGTCAGGCTGATTGTCCGTATAAACACCTGTCATCAATTCAACATAGGGACCGTCTTGATCGGTCAGGATTCTATCCCATGCTTTTCCGAAATCCCCGCTTCCCCATACCCACTGCTTCTTTCCTGGCGAAACGTGATGGTCGGCCACGTGGAGTATTCCGGCCTCTTTCTGATAATCATATCCGCCTACAAAATTATACTCTGAATTCTCTGCCATAAAGGATGAGGGTACCGGCACATTTTTGTATCTGGATATATCAACGCCTTCGCTGTAATCATATTTATAATAGGTGCCGGTGGCAATCGGGAAGCTTGTCACATCCCTCTTTCCATGGTCGTATGTAGAATGTACATCCGGCGGGAAAATAGACTGGGTATAATCATTGGCAGGCACTGCAGGATTGGCCCACCACAAGAAAGTCTGGGGCATAGCCGTCCTGTTATAGAGCTGTCCTCTGATTTCGATAAACGCTTTGTCAGGATATAAGGTAAATCCTGCAATTCCCTTAGTACCGTACATTTGATCCACGTCGTGTACGAATACTGTCTTACTGCCGTCTTCGTTTTCCTGGGTCACATAATCCACAGGCATGAAGGTGGTAGGTCTATGATGCTGAGGCCAGTTAAACTCGATTCCTCCGGAGATCCATGGTCCGAGCAGTCCCACAAGGGCTGGTTTTATCACATGGTTATAATATACAAAATCATAATCGTTGGTCTTGTCATATGCCCGTTGGATACGACCACCTAATTCTGGTAATATCATAATCTTTAAATATTGATTTTCCAGATATACTGCCGTATAGGTTTTATCAATTTTTTCTCGACTAATAGTCTCCGTAGTTGGATAAGGGTAGACCTTACCGGAACTTCCCTGATAGACTCTCTTTTCCAAAAACATTGGATTTTTATCCGGAGCACCTACTTCATAGGTGGGTATCACAACTTTTTCTTCCCAAACTCTTACTTGGTTCATAATAGCCTCCTTGTCATATGTTTAGTATTTTTGCTTTTTGTATTTCCTCTATATCTGATAATATACTACATATTTAAGGCGTTTTATTATTTTAACTTGCTTATTTATTATAAATAATTGCTATGTTATTATTGTTCTTTTTTCCTTTTCTGCCAGCAGTCAAATCCTACTGCCAAGGCCAGAATGATTCCCTGTACTACCATTTGAGTATAGGCACTTACATTCATAAGAATCATACCATTTTTCAGACTTCCGATAATGAGCACACCGGCTACCACATTGGAGATTTTGCCGGAACCACCGGTAACCGAAACACCACCTAACACCACACAGGTGATAACATCAAATTCCCAGCCTTTTCCTGCGGTGGACTGCCCTGAATTGGTACGAGAAAGAAGTACGATTCCTGCAAGTCCGGCAAAAAACCCGGACAAGGCATAAATCAGATATTTTACCCTTGAAACACGGATACCGGAAAGTCTGGCTGCGGCTTCATTTCCGCCAACAGCATAAAAATACCGGCCAAAATAGGTCTTATTCAGGATAAAGCTCCCCACAATAAAGCAGAGAATCATGATGATAACAGGAATAGGCACCGGACCTATATACCCTTGTCCAAGCATTTTAAAACGTTCATCATATCCAAATATGGGCTTTCCACCGCTGATCAGATATGCTGCACCTTCAAACACTGTCTGGGATGCGAAAGTTGCTATAATTGCCGGCATTCCGATAGTGGCAATCATAAATCCATTTAACGCTCCGATTAGAGTGGAGATAACCAGGGATAAAATAACCGCCAAATACATGTTCATTCCCATATTCACCATAAAATTAGCACATATAATGTTTACAAATGTGATAATTGTTCCTGTGGATAAATCGATTCCCGCAATTAGAATTACAAATGTCATTCCAATGGATGCAATACCATACATCGATACCTGACGTGCTAATGTAAATAAATTGTCCACAGCCAGAAATCTGCTGTTTGCAATTGAAAACGCAATACACAAAATCACAAGTACTACCCAGATGGCTTTATCCTTCAAATGGTACGTCACCTTACTTTTCATCTTTACTTTCCTCCCACTTCGTTGTTACTGGATTTAGATGCGAACTCCATAATTCTTGTCTGGCTGAATTCTTCTTTCTCAAGGCTTCCGACCATCCTGCCTTCTGCCAATACTACGATACGATCTGACATTCCCATTAATTCTTCCATTTCAGAGGAGATGAGAAGAATTGTTTTTCCTTCTTCCACCAGTTTATTTATTAATTTATAAATCTCATACTTCGCACCCACGTCAATTCCTCTTGTGGGCTCATCAAAGATAATCAGTTCTGCATTGGCCGCCATCCATTTGGCCAGAATTACCTTTTGTTGATTTCCCCCGCTTAAGTTTTTAACGAGCTGGTTTAAATTAGGAGATTTAATCAACATTCTATCTTTATAGTTTTCTGCCGTTTCTTTTTCTATCTTTCGATTAATAACACTTAATTTTGATGTTCTATTATAAATCGGCATATTGATATTGTTCATTACAGAGGACCCCAATAGTACACCATGTCGCTTTCTGTCTTCGGGAACTAAGGCAATTCCCAAATCTATAGCATCCCTTGGATCTTTCGGGTTAATTTCTTTTCCATTTAGCCGGATTTTGCCCCTATCCTTCTTCTTAGCTCCAAATATCATCTCAGCCAATTCTGTACGGCCAGCTCCCACAAGGCCGCCGATTCCTAACACTTCTCCCCTGTAGACCTTTAGATTAATATCCTTATCCCCATTTCCCGTAAGTGCTTCCACTTCAAGAGTTATGTGACTCTTGTCAACGGAACTCATTCTGGGAGGATAGGTTTCCGTAAGCTCACGCCCTACCATCAGTTCAATCAATTCATTCACATGACTGTCCTTCGTGATCAGGGTCTTTATGTATTCACCATCTCTTAGAACTACAATTCTATCTGACAGACGATATATTTCATCTAGTCTATGTGAGATATAGATGATGGCTACCCCCTTTTTCCTTAGGAGTTCCACCACCTTAAACATACTCTCCACTTCGGCATTTGTTAAAGGCGCCGAAGGCTCATCCATAATTAATATCTTTGCATCCTGTTGAATCGCCTTTGCGATTTCAACCATCTGCTGATAGCCAACCGTGAGATTTTTCACCAATGTCTTGGGGTCGATATCAATATTCAACTGTTTAAATGCTTTTGCGGCCTCTCTCTCCATGGCCCCCTTATCAATCATAATTCCTTTTCGTATCTGACGTCCCAGGAAAATATTCTCCGCTACCGACAATTCACCCACGTTATTAAATTCCTGATAAATAATAGCAATTCCATTTTCCGCAGCGGATTGGGGTGTCATACTTGTAAACTCTTTTCCGTTAACTATAATCTTTCCTGATGTGGGAATGACTGCCCCAGAACAGGTTTTGATAAGCGTGGATTTTCCTGCTCCATTCTCCCCGATTAAGGCAAGGATTTCCCCCGCCTTTAGATTCAGGGTAACATCTTTTAACGCAACAACACCTGGGTATTCTTTTCTAATATTTTGTAATTGCAGAACATATTCTTCGCTCATATTTTGCCTCCTAATGAATCCACCGGATGTACTAATCAAATCTGGAGGCGGGATCCCGCCTCCATTTTTTAATCTGATTTTCTATTTATAATCTTTCAAGAACTCTTCAGCATTATCTTTGTTAATTACTGTAAGAGGTCGCTGCAAATCCTTCTTCTCGGGTTTCTCACCATTTAAGAGTTTTTCAAATAAATCTACAACTGCCACCGCTGTCTTCTTATTGGAGCCTTCGAAACCAACAGATGTATTGGATGCATCCGCATCACTTACAATTGCTGTTAACTGCTGCTGTACTGCATCGGCAGAGAAGATTCCCATATCTTCCGGTATTGTTCCTTTGGTATGTACCTTAAGTGCCTCATTCGCCCCAATATCAGGGCCAGATCCGGTAGTGCACACGATCTTACAATCTGGATATGACTGAAGAATGGTTTCCATATTGGTCTGTGCTTCATTAGCTTCAATCGCCGGCTGTTCTGCAACAATTTCATATTTGCCGTCCGCATCCTTAAGCCCTTCCACAATACCATTCCCCCTGTCCAGAAGTACAGGCATCTGTGGATAGTTCATAATTGCAACCTGAGCCTTATTATCTTCTGAATAATGCTCATTAATAAACTCAGCCGCCGCTTTTCCAATTGTTTTTCCAAGTTCCTCGTTATCAATGACCCAGTTCAAATCGGAATTAGTCAGGGAATCATCCCAGCTCATAACCGTAATTCCTGCATCTTGTGCGCTTTTGCAAACATCTTCGATAGCATTAGGATCCGCAGAATGTATCATAATTAAATCGCATCCGCTGGATATAAAGTTTTCAACCTGGCTGATTTGCTCTGCCGAATTACCTTTGCAGTCAACAATGGTGTATTCCCAGCCTTTTTCCTTGATCAGAGTCTCTACCTCGCCAAATACTCCTGCAAAATAATCATTCGAAAGGGACTGTAGGGTAATACCAACTTTGAATTTTCCATCATCTTTGCTCTCCGTCTTAGCCGGTTTAGAATTATTGCTATCAGGTCCCGTCATAGAGCACCCAGCCAGTAGACTCACCGCCATAACTGCGCATAGTAAGTATGCTTTTAACTTCTTCATCTTTTCCTCCTAAACTCTTTCGTAATTTAATTGATTGGTACCATGTACTAAATTATACAGACTTAACCTTACTATTGTTTCGAAAAATTGCGACAAAATTATACGTTATTGCTCTTAATTGTGCATTATGCACCTTTTTTCTCTTAACTTCGTTAATTTTTAGACATGTTTTAATGTGTTTTTTTGTATCTTCTTTTATTTTTTGTGATTTTTTACATCTATTTTTGTTTTCCATGTATAACAATACATATTTTGTTAATCCCCTACACTTAGACAGAGCTATCTCAAAAGCGCTTATTTAACACATACTAGTCCAGATTTGGGCAACCTCCATGCTGCCAAAAAGAGTCTCCACTTTTTTTACGGGCCAACGATCTGTACGAGTGAAGATTTCCACCCCTTTTTCTGTCAAATACGTTGTTTCTTCACACTTTACACCTGCGATGGTAGGATTCCAGGCGTAAGCCTGTCCTTTTTTCAATATGCTTTGACTATCAGGTTTGATTACTTCTTCCCTGCACCCATATCCGGTAGAACCTCCCTGATGATGATTTTTCCACTCCTCAGGGTAGCCTGACTTCTCATAAAGCGCTATTACATTAGCAAAATAATCTTTGCTATTCAAACCATCTTTCATGCTTAACTGCATCCCGACGAAAATCTCCTGACATTTTTCATACTTCCTGGCTATGTCTTTTGGAACGCTCCCAAAACACACCATCCGGGTCATACTGATGTATAAGCCATGCTTTTGACCTCCCAAGACTACCATGAGACTTTTCTCTACCTCTCTATCCGTAGGCATTGGATGACGGTATTTTATAATCCTGTCATCACTCCCTACCAGAACACAATCAGGGCTGATTCCTTTCTCTATACAGCGGGATTTAATCAGGTAGGCGATATGGTTCTCCGTCTGCCCTGGCTTCGCCTCAAGACAAACGCCCTCCACAATTTCAGCACATTCCTTCCCCAGTTCCCTATAAAGAGTAACCTCCTGCGCATCAAGGGAAAGGCGTAATTCCATGAGGTGTTCCTGTACATTTTGTGTATTCAGCATTCCAGTATCAGAAACTATATTTTTGCACACCACTACTTTTTTAATGGCTTCTTCCATGGATTCATACCAAGGGACTTCTATCACCTTAGCTCCCAATGAGTTCTGTTCGTCCCTCATTCTCTGGGCATCACTGCTGTCGGCAAACATCAAAATCTCATGATCTGTAATCAAAAGAGAGGCGACTCCGATATCTGTACTGCTTAGCACATGGTTTTCATCCCCTTTTGTCAACCAGAGAAAGTTATCTTTTCTGGTCAATATCACGCCTTCATATCCATTGTTCTTAAGCCAATTTCTTACTCTGGTAATCATATTGTCCTCACCTTTACTGCTGAACAGGAGGTATCCCCTGTTAGTCTTCCATATTAATAACTACTTTTCCGGTTTTTCCAGTTGCAAATATCTCAAAAGCCTCCGGTGTTTCTTCCAGCGGAAATCTATGTGTGATAATCTGGCCTGGATGGATTTTCTTACGATCCAACAGATGAACAAGTCTTTCCATATTACTTACGGAGGTAACCCAGGATCCGTGAAGGGTTAAGTTCTTATGCAGAAGCAGCGGACTTGGTTCGAATGTAACAGTTCCCTGCTCTCCCAGATACACAACATTTCCCCACATCTTAGCAACTTCCAGACATCTATGACGACCGATACTGCTTCCGGAGCAATCCACTGCAACATCTACGCCTTTTCCCTTTGTCATATCCATTACTTTCTGCACTACGTCATCGTCGCCCTTAAGTACTTCATCCGCGCCGATTCTCT
The DNA here is from genome assembly GCA_018714325.1 of Candidatus Pelethocola excrementipullorum. Classification (GTDB taxonomy): domain Bacteria; phylum Bacillota; class Clostridia; order Lachnospirales; family Lachnospiraceae; genus Novisyntrophococcus; species Novisyntrophococcus excrementipullorum. Next base: position 5,109 of record DVNN01000319.1, on the reverse strand, counting down.
TGGCCATTTCCATTCTTTCTTCGGAAATATCCACGCCGATAACTTTTGCTCCCAATGCTTTCGCTAATATGACAGCAGCCTGTCCTACAGGTCCCAGTCCCATTACCAGAGTTACGTCATTTCCTGATACATTGCCTCTCAAAAGTCCTTGATAAGCCGTACCGAATCCGCAGGCAATCATGGCCCCATCTTCGTACGTAAGGAAATCGGTAAGGTGGATACAGGTGCTTTCGTCTGCCACCATGTATTCTGCTAACGCACCGTCTCTCTGCCATCCATAGGCACGTCTGCCCGGCTCCTGACAATTGATGAAGAAGCCTTTTCTACACTCATCACAGTAGCCGCAGCCCTGGATATGGTATACTACCACCCGGTCTCCTTCTTTAAAGTCTTTCACACCTTCGCCTACTGCCACAACCTGGCCACTTGGCTCATGGCCCGCAATTACATTATCATATCTGGCTCCACCAGTCTTATCTGTATGCTCGTGATAGATAAACTTTAAGTCACTTCCACACAGACTTGCCGCTTTCATCTTTAACAGCACCTGGCCATAACCTGGTGTCGGTACATCGTACTCTCCTGATTCAACGGTTGAGTTACCTGGGAGCTTCATACCCATCATCTTTTTTGGAATATTATTTTTCATTGCTACATCCTCCTTATTTTTTAACTGTTTTATTGTAAAGCAAATATAGAATCTGTACATATATACAGCCCAACTAATATCATACTAGTTTGATCGCTGTCATTGTTACTAATATATTACACTTCTCCCCCTCTTTGTTTATAAGTTTTGCTCAATACTTGTCAAAAATTGCTAAAATAAGGGGAAATACAAGAAGGCGGAGGAATTTTTCATCTGCTATCACAGGTGGTTTCGGAGTTTTTCCGTTCATTGGTTGTTTTGCATCATCAGTCAGCGTATCCAAAAAAGCCCGTAAACCATCCGGTTTACAGGCTTTTTCAATGGGGTTTATGGCTTTAGTCATATCCCATTCTATTTTTCTGTTTTTCGTCAAGCCAGTATAAGTTCCCATTTTGCAAACTTATACTTTTAGTTTTGCCAACTGTTTTAATGCCTTGATATAATATCAATACATAATCATTTTTATTGATGTCCTTTTCATTACCTGGATTCCCAAATTTTGAATATATAAAAGGATATTTACTTTGAATAAGTATTCTCTCTCCCTCAGCTAATCTATATGTGGAAGAATCTTTTATAACTACACATTCCATAGTATTTGCATCTATCATAGAATTCACTTGGCACCAAACTTGATAACTATAAACATTACTCTCAGTACCTTTTTTACTATAACTGATACTTATAATAAAGCAGATAATAATTAATATCGATATTAAAGATATAATAGCAGTTTTTTTAGTCATAGCAAGGTATTCCAGTAAAATGAGTAAGGCCGGAGTCTATAAAATTTATGTTTTCGTAATTCAAATATCTTGCTGCATAGCCCCATCCATCGGCAATAAGTAAATAATTGGTATTATCTTTCGTTATCATATAACCATCAACAGTAATCGCATGACCAGAACGAACTATATCCCCTTCGCCCGTAATTTTCAATATTCCATAACTAAATACAGATTGTTTAGGCGTATCAACAACCTTAGCAACTTCGCTAAAACTCGGATTATTTATGTATCCATAGGAGATATTTTTATTTTTTTTGCTAGACATATATGACTTCATACCTGAACCAATATTAGAAATTTGTGTTGATCCAAAAGTGTAACCATCAGCAACATGATCAACACTTGTACCTGTAGAATCCCAAATTGCGTCATAAGTATCTTTTATGCTATTATTAAGCATCAGGCCAGATTGACCGCATATATTAAGTAATGCACTCACTGCACAGGCATATTTACCTGATTCATTTTTTACTCTATCTTCAGCATAGCATATATATGTTCCAATATATCTATTTGTCAAAATAGTACTTTGAGGAATATCATACCTATCAATAAAAATATCTGGTGAATCATATACGGTACCAAATGTCGAAGGCTTAACTTCATTATATTCTTCGGCTAGCGCCTCTTTAAATTCTTCAAATTTTCCCTCTTGCTTTTTCTCTCCGTAGTTATTGATATTGATTATTGCACCATTATCATTAATTGTAGAACTATATTCCAATATATTATTTTTGTATAGTTTAACATCATCTGAGTATGTTGATATCGGGTTATCAGCATAATCTAATATTTGTTTATACGGACTTAAGACATTCTCTTCTATTACGAATTCTGATATGTAATTATCCAATGTAAAATCAAAGAATACATAACCATAGGGAGTATTATCTAAATAAAATGAAGCAGTATAACCTATTAATGTATCAGCATTATTGTATACTTTAGTAACTTCTTTGGTACTCAAACATATTTCTGGCCTATTTTCCTTAGCTAATCCATCAGCCATTTGAACAATTAATTCATCTGTGACCTTTATTTTATCCTTATCATCGGCATTCGCAGATACAGTATTTATAAATAAGGAAAGTATTAATGCTATTGTTAAAGCCAGTGATAATAATCTTTTTTTCATATAGCTACTCCTTAAATTTTTTTCATATTTACAATATTTTTAATTAAATAACAAAATTCAAATAACCAATGGTATCACCTCTTTATCTTATATATTGCTTTTAGCTTGTCTTACATAAAATTATAATTTATTAACCTTAATTCTATATTACATTTTAACACTTTTCTCAAAATAATTATACATTTTGTAACTTCTCGAATATTCTTTCCGACATCCTTTTTTCTACAGCATTATGTTATGTAATAAGTACTTCTAATCCTTTTTCTTTTAACAGTACCTGAACCTTGCTCATATTTCCTAATCGCCTAGGAATCTTATGTTTCTTGTTATACCCTCTTTCTGAATATGGAAATAAATTCACATACATCCAACCAGTGGTTTCCGACTTCTGATAGCACAAAAACGACTTTCGTCCCTGATACTGAACAATTCGATATCCTTTTGTCTCCTTCATAGGTGGTAGTTCCGGAATATTCTGCTCATTCTCCTTATAAATAAATCCATTTTGTGAATATGCAAATAATGTAGAATGTGCAGCTTCAAGGTCTCCACTTTTTTTCGCCAGCATATCACCCACATCACTGGTCAGAATTAGCGATCCCAGATAATCTAAGCTGGAATCTTTTATCTTCAGAATATCTCTCCCAGATAAAAGATAAGGATAATCTTCCGTAGGAGGATAGGAAATATATCCGCCCCTCACCTCTTTAAATTCTTTTAGCATATTTTTATATACATCGTCTTCAACGCTGCCGTAATCAATTCCTACCTTGAATTCAACCTGCTTGCCATCTGTATACATGACATTTTTTACCACAGGATGTGCATTCAATTCATTTAAGATCAGGCTTCGTAGCCGATACATCTGATAAGAATATTTCCCCGATAAATAGGGTACCTCTGCCAGTGCTGATAGTTGTTCTTGTACATCCGTATTGGTTGCAATCGAATAACTTAAGTTTTCAATCTCTTTTAGATTTTCATTTACCTCTTGAGTAAAAAAATCCAGTTCCTGCTGTGACTTCTCATATAATTTTTCATCGTAAATACTAAGACTGACCTGTAGTGCCACAATTGAAATCACACAGGATATTCCAGCAAAAACCATGTACACAGTCATCATTTTTCTGGCCAGTTTCAAATTCTTAAAATATTTCAACCATCTATTCTTCACCGTTCACGCCCCCTCATTCACGTTGAAATCATAGCAGACTTTCATTCCTATTACAATAAGCTGGAAGCTGCGTCTCAAGAAGATCCTCTCATCAAAGTTATTAGTTCTCTGCAATATTTACTAAATTATAATTCTATTTTAAAGAAAGAATGAAGTTTTCAGAATGAAAAAATCCGATAGAACCCTTGACAAAATCAGATTAAATTAATAAAACAAGTGTTATACATAGGAATCCTGTCGGTTTTTTTCAGATAAAGAATCGTTTTTTTCTATTTATAAATTAAAAAATTTTTATATAATATAATAAGACGTACAAATACCAAACTTGGGAGGTAATAACGTGGGGCTGGATAAAAATTCCAAAAACATTCTGGTTGGAAAAACAATATATGCTTTTGGCGATAGTATTGTCGAAGGGCATGCCTACACTAAGGCTAGTTTTGTGGAATTTGTTGCGGAACAGGAAAGAATGGATGCAAAGAAGTTCGCCAGGAATGGTGCCACAATTCTGCCTTCAGATAATCATATATTATCACAACTTAGCCTGGCACCGAAAGAAAAGCCTGATTATATTTTATTTGACGGGGGTACAAATGATGCTTATGTGGAAAATGTTCCAAGATTGGGAGTCGTCGAAGTTAGTTTTGATTCTAAAGACTTTAATCAGAGTACTTTTGCCGGGGCTTTTGAACATATAATCTGTGAGATGAAGAGAAAATGGCCTGATGCGCACATTTTATATATAGCAGCTCATAAAATGGGAATGCGGGACTGGAAAGTCCAGGAATTACTCCACAGATTGGAGATGAAAATTTGTAATAAGTGGAAAATTCCTGTGGTGAATCTCTATGAGGATACAACTCTGGACACAAGAGAGGATTGGCAAAGAAAAAAATACTCTTTTGATGTACTCGGTGATGATGGCCTGCCAGGAACGGAGGATACAGTTGCCACATCTGACAATAAGCCCACCGGAACACATCCCAATATACATGGGATTAAGAAATTTTATGTTCCGGCTGTAACAGCGATTCTGCATCAATTGGAAAAAGAATCAGATTTTCTATAAAATCGGGTAGGAGGTAGATAATTATTCTATCTACCTCCTACCACATCACTGTACGTACGGTTTAAAATCTGCAGTCGGATGATTTTTAAACATCAATTCTATCCTGCTTTGATAATCAAACCTTTTTCTTAACAGGAATCAACAAATCAATTTGCTTAAACTCTTTTTCAGCACCCGTGTAAAGTGAATAAACATTTAAGTGTTCCTCTAGGCAGCCACCCATTCCATCAGGCGCCCGCCAGTCAATCTCATACTCCTCATCTTTTTTCATCACTTCAAAAAAAGCTGCCCACT
>DVNN01000318.1 GCA_018714325.1 Candidatus Pelethocola excrementipullorum | reverse complement strand
GTTGTTTGGTTCACGGAGATGATTCCGTACCGTATCGGTTTGCGCATTCTCCCTGTAGTCTACACCGTGGCGATTATGGACTTCTTAATACACCTTTTGATGGCCAAAAAAGAGCATATGCCTGAACGTGTGGAAAATATTCTAACAAGTATTCATAGCATAAGATATCGTTAAAGGCATTACATAGGACAAGCGCCTTCAATCTGAGATTGATTGGAGGTGCTTGTCCTTTTTGGTTTTCTGGAACCTTTTATCATCTTCCACCCTGTCCTTACATAAAATGAGATAGAACGAATATAAATGGAGTGGACATGAAGAAGTTCCTGATTGTATTACTGACACTGGTATTGATAATCCCATCACTAAGCATAACGACAAGGGCTGACCTGGAACTGGCATCGCCCAGCGTAATTCTGATGGAGAACAGTACAGGACAGATTCTCTATGAGCAAAATGCAGACGAGCAGAGAAGTCCGGCCAGCATTACCAAAATCATGACATTGATTTTAATTTTTGATGAGCTGGATAAAGGAAATCTGGAATTGACAGATCAGGTAACCACCAGTGCTCATGCTAAAAGTATGGGTGGTTCCCAGGTGTTTCTGGAGGAAGGTGAGCAGCAGACGGTAGAAGTCATGATCAAGTGTATCGTGATATCCTCTGGCAATGATGCCTCTGTTGCCATGGCCGAGCATATCGCCGGCAGCGAAGGAGAATTTGTATCCCGCATGAACGCACGGGCCAAAGGGCTGGGGATGAACAGTACGAATTTTGAGGACTGCTGTGGCCTGACGGATTCCACTAATCACTATACCACAGCCCATGATGTGGCTCTGATGTCTCGGGAATTAATCACTCACTATCCACAGATTTTGGGATATTCCTCCATCTGGATGGAAGATATCACCCATGTGACGAAGCAGGGATCTAAGCCTTTTACCTTATCCAACACCAATAAGCTGGTCCGAAGTTACGATGGTTGTGTGGGGCTGAAGACAGGAAGTACCAGTCTGGCCAAATACTGTGTTTCAGCCGTAGCAGAGCGGGAAGGAGTTCAGTTGATTGCTGTTGTAATGGGAGCGCCGGATTATAAAGTGCGATTTGCGGATGCTGCCTCCATGCTGAATTACGGTTTTGGAATCTGTAATCTCTATGTGGATGAGAATCAGGAGGAGCTTGGGAATATAAGGGTGAAGGGAGGCACAGAAAAGCAGGTTGCTTGTACATATGAAGGAGAATTCCGGTATCTGGATACTGAGGGGAAGGCTCTGGATCAGATTGAGAAGACCATAGAGATGCCGGAAAGCGTCAAGGCGCCTGTCAAAAAGGGCGATCACGCCGGAAAGGCAGTCTACACATTGGATGGAAAGGAAATCGGCCATGTGAATCTGATTTATGGCGGGAACGTGGAAAAGGCCGGATATGGTCATTGCTTAGGTGAGGTGTGGAGAAAGTTTCTTTTGTCATAAGATTACCATAGAAATGAAATATTGTCATAAGCGTCCCGAACCATCTGTTTGTTGGGTGGTCCGGGACGCTTTGTTTATCTGAGCCATAATTTGCCAATAATCTAAATGTATTTTTCAAAGTAAGGAAAAAGTAAGAAAGAAAACAAAATATCATTATTTTTTTTTGCTATAATCAGTAAGTAATTTTGAAGCGGAAAAGGGGTTATTGGATGAACAGGAGTATATTAGAGTACCTGGAAGAATCTGGGGAACGTTATCCAGAGAAAGTTGCATTTGCTGATGTGAATACATCCTGCACCTATCAGGAATTAATACACAGAGCCAGAAGGATTGGAACAGCCTTATCCAGGAGGGTGAAACCGGGGCGGCCGGTTCCTGTTTTCATGGATAGGGGTGTGGATACGATCTGCCTTTTTATGGGGATTGTATATGCTGGATGTTTCTACGTTCTGTTGGATACGAAGCAGCCTAAGGCCAGGATTAAGCAGATTCTGGATACGCTATGTGCGGATGTCCTGATCACCACCAAAGAGTATGATAAGGACAGGGAAGGGCTGGATATCCGGCAATCTTTGTATGAGCTTCAGGAGTTGGAGCAGGAAGAAGTGGATGAACTGCGGCTGAGTCAAATTCGAGAAAATGCTTTGGATATTGATCCGCTGTATGGAATCTTCACCTCTGGATCCACGGGGGTTCCCAAGGGAGTTGTGATCAGTCATCGCAGTGTGATTGATTTTATCGACCATTTTACAGAGATATTTGATATAGATTCAGAGGATGTGATTGGGAACCAGGCTCCCTGGGACTTTGATGTTTCGGTGAAGGATATCTATTCCACCTTAAAGACCGGGGCCACGATGCAGATTATTCCAAAACAATATTTTTCATTTCCTGGTAAACTGATTGATTTCTTATGTGAACGTCAGGTTACCACACTGATCTGGGCCGTGTCGGCGCTCTGCATGATCACCACGTTGAAGGGATTCGACTACAGGATACCAACTCGGATTCGAAAGGTGATGTTCAGCGGGGAAGTGATGCCAGTCAAACATCTGAATCTTTGGCGGGAGGCCATACCAGATGCGATGTACGTAAATCTTTATGGTCCCACGGAAATCACCTGCAACTGTAGCTACCATATCATAGACCGGGAATACCAGCCGGGAGAGACACTGCCAATCGGCAAGTCATTTCCAAATGAAAAGGTGTTTCTGCTGGATGAAGACAATCTGCTGATAACGGAGCCGGGAAAACAAGGTGAAATCTGTGTTTCGGGCACGGCATTGGCACTTGGATACTTTAATAATCCGGAGCAGACCAATCGGGCATTCGTACAGAATCCTTTGAATCCCTGGTACCTGGAGACCATCTATCGCACGGGGGATCTGGGAATTTATAATGAGAACAACGAATTATGTTTCTCATCCAGAAAGGATTTTCAGATTAAGCATATGGGACACCGGATCGAGCTGGGCGAGATTGAAAGTGCGATGGATCGGATAGAACAGGTGGGGCGTGCCTGCTGTATCTATGATGAAGAGAGCAGTAAAATCCTGATGTTTTATGAAGGGGTCATGGAAAAGCGGCAGATCATGAAGGAGTTAAGAGAAATACTTCCAGCCTTTATGCTGCCTAATAAGTACTATCCCCTAGACAAGCTTCCCATGACAAAGAACGGGAAGATCGACAGGAAGTCACTGATACAGGAATATCGCGGGGAGGTTTAATTATGGAACAGAAGATTTATCAGGAAGCGGCGGAAAGATTTGGGACACCTTGCTATATCTTTGACCTGGATGAATTTAAGGATAGAATTGCTTCCGTTCAGGCCCTTTTGGGAGACCGGGCAGAGGTCTGCTTTGCCATGAAAGCAAATCCATTTCTGATAAAAGCGGCATCGGAACAAGCCAGTTATCTGGAAGTCTGCTCACCAGGTGAGTTTGCAATCTGTGAGCGGGCAGGGGTCCCCATGGAGCAGATAGTCATGTCTGGTGTGAACAAGGAAGAGAAGGATATTCGATACGTGGTGGAACATTATGGAAGCAGGGTCACCTATACGGTGGAATCCCTGCTGCATCTGGAACGGCTCCAGAGGGCGGCACAAGAGTATGGGGAGAGATTGCCGATCCTGCTCAGGGTGACCAGTGGAAATCAGTTTGGATTGAGCGAAGAGCTGGTCAGGCAGATCATAGACCAACGTGGCAGGTATTCGGCCTTGGATTTCAAAGGTCTGCAATACTTTTCGGGAACACAGAAAAAGCGGATGAAGGTGCTGGAAGAGGAACTCCTGTATATGGACAGGCTGCTCATGGATCTTGAGAATGCAGGATATGTGGCCGAGGTGCTGGAATTTGGCCCCGGACTCTTTATAGATTATTTTGCCAGGGATGAGGAGACTGATGAACTTGGCCTGTTGAAAGAATTTGCCGGCCTGTTCCCGAAGCTGCGTGCTCACAAAAGATTGAAATTGGAGTTAGGAAGATATCTGGCCGCTTCCTGTGGTGCTTATTTGACCAGCATTGTGGATCAGAAGGTGAACAAAGATCAGGGGTTTTG
>DVNN01000317.1 GCA_018714325.1 Candidatus Pelethocola excrementipullorum | reverse complement strand
TCTGTATGCGGTTTTCAAGGTATGTTTTTCAATTTTCATAGAATAAACATACAATAACTTGAATACAATATGGGTGTGGAAGTATGCACCCCCCAAAAAGAATAATCCTCGATAGCTCAGTGGTAGAGCGTTCGGCTGTTAACCGAAATGTCGTTGGTTCAAGCCCAACTCGGGGAGCTAGGAAAGCCTGTAAACTTAAGTGTTTGCAGGTTTTTTATTGTGTGTAATCTTAACAATAATAGTCCAAAGCAGTGGAGAATGGGCGGTGTATAAAAATATCTGGAAGAATTGGTGGATGTTTTTATGGGATTGATTACACTACATGAAGGCAACAAATGGCAGAGTGACCATATTTGGAAATGTTACAGATCCTATTTGACCGGTAGGTATGAAACGATACTGCATGATTGGAACATGGTAAAGGTAGTAGTGGATGTCGTAAAAGAAAGACTTCCTGCAGAGGTTTCTGCAGGAAGTGATATTAGTTAAGCTTTCGGAATTCAAGAGGCGTAATTCCTGTCATTTTCTTGAACATGGCAATAAAGTGACTCGTGTCCAAAAATCCCACCCGCTGTGCGATCTCCTGGACTTCCATCCGTGCATTTGTAAGCAGGAATTCTTTTGCCTTGGTTATTCTGTAGGTTGTCAGATATTCATAAGCAGAACATCCGAGAAAGCGATTGAATAACCGTGACAGGTACTGTGGGGTGATATAAACTTCACTACTTAATTTATGGACGGTAAGCTCGGCATCATAGTGTGCTTCTATCTCTTTTATTACAGGCTGGATGTATCTTTTGTATAGAGGCTCATTTGCTAATTCATGGATATCTACACCATCTACGAACTTCATCAGAAGACGATAACAGTCAATCGAAAGGGACATTACGTCCACTGGGGGAGCGTCATATTTTTTCATGATTTCAGAAATCAGCACTTCGATTTGTGCCCCTTTTTCTTTGTCAACAAAAATCATCGGTCTGTTTCCTAACATTTTGCTAATACCGCTTTCTATGGTACCGGTAAAAGTTGCAAATACGGTAAGCCATTCCTCGGTCTTTCTGGAATAAGAATGACGGATAAAAGGGGCGATAAGAACTCCCTCCCCTTCATTTAATTCATATGTTTCACCCTGTATAGTGATTTTTCCGACGCCTTTTTCGGACTGCAGATAGTGATAAAGTGGAAATCCTTTGGGCCGTATCGTATGTTCTTGATTCCAGTGATTACCGATGGTATCAAAGATAAAAGGCTCATTTACGGGCGAACTTCTAAAGTTTATGGGCATGTATCTCACCTGTTTCGAAATATTATATTATTTAGCTTAACATATTGTACATTGCTTTGTCTATCTATATTATAATGACGGTGAAAAGGTTTCAAAAAGAATAGTTTAGATAGAGAAAGGAGACAGCATTATGAAGAGCAAGTTTAAGAGAATTCTATATGGGGGGGACTATAATCCCAATCAATGGCCGAAGGAAATCTGGGCTGAGGACATGAGAATATTTAAGAATGCGCGAATTAACAGTGCGACAATTAATGTGTTTTCATGGGCGAAGATACAACCATCCGAAGAAGTTTATGACTTTACTGTATTGGATGAGATGGTTGATAGGCTAAGCGAAGAAAACTATGATATAGTTCTTGCGACTTCTACAGCAGCAATTCCTGCATGGATGGTTAAGAGATATCCGGAAGTGGCCAGAACAGATTACGATGGAAGACATCATAAGTTTGGACAGCGTCACAATGCGTGCCCCAATTCTCCTGTTTATCAGAAGTATGCCGCAGCACTAGCAGCAAAACTCGCTGAACGTTACGGATCCAATGAACATGTATCCTGCTGGCATATAAATAATGAATACGGAGGCGAATGCTTCTGTGAAAACTGCGAAAAGGCATTTCGCGTATGGCTGAGGAAAAAATATAAGACAATTGATGCCCTTAATAAAGCCTGGAACCTGGAATTCTGGGGACATACAATATATGATTGGGATGAGATTGTACTTCCCAATGCACTAAGCGAAGGAATTGGCGAAAACAAAACCGCTTTTGCTGGACTTTCTATTGACTACAAGAGATTTAACTCAGACAGTATGCTCAACAATTATATGATGGAAAGAGATGCTATCCGCCGTACCGATAAGGAGACACCAATTACCACAAATCTTATGGGAACGTATAAGGGACTGGATTATTTCAAATGGGCAAAAGAGATGGATATTGTATCCTGGGACAACTATCCTGGATTAGAAACACCATGGAGCTATACTGCAATGTGTCATGATCTGATGCGCGGATTAAAAGATGAACCATTTATGTTAATGGAGCAAACCCCCAGTCAACAGAACTGGCAAAAGTATAACTCACTGAAACGGCCGGGGCAGATGCGTGCTCAGAGCTATCAGACGGTTGCACATGGAGCCGACACAATACAATTTTTCCAACTTCGTCGAAGTGTCGGCGGATGTGAAAAGTTTCATGGGGCGGTAATCGGCCATGTGGGGACAGATAATACCAGGGTATTCAGGGAAGTTCAGCAGCTGGGAATGGAGCTTGAAAGTCTTGGAGACTCGACACTTGGTTCGGTTAATGAAGCAGAGGTGGGGCTGGTATTCGACTGGGATAATTACTGGGCTTTGGAATACACCAGCGGGCCATCAGAGGATCTAACATATGTTGAGCATATTCATCAATATTATAAATTCTTCTATGATAGAAACATTGCGGTGAATATGATCCCCTTTGATGCTGACTTCAGCAGATATAAAGTTGTGGTAGCACCTGTACTCTATATGGTAAAATCAGGGATGAGAGAAGCTCTTGAAGAATTTGTTGAAAATGGCGGGGTACTGATTACCACTTATATGAGTGGAATTGTGGATCAGTCAGACAATGTACATCTCGGTGGATATCCAGGACCTCTTAGAACCCTTGCCGGCGTATGGGTGGAAGAAATTGATGCACTTTCTCCTCAACAGTCAAACGAAGTAATTTTCCAAGATGGTACAAAAGAAAACTGTGGCTTCTTATGCGATATTATGCATCTTGAAGGAGCAGAATGCATGGCTAAATACGAAAGTGATTTTTATGCCTCAAGCCCAGCGGTAACTAAAAATGGATTTGGCAAGGGAATCACATACTATGTAGGTACAAAGCTGGAAGATGAAGGTCTTGCAAAAGTGCTTGAGATGGTTATGGTTGATGCAAAGGTAAAACCTGTAATAGGTGATGTGACAGAACTTGAGATAACTTGTAGAAAATCAGACGAGTATAGTTTTTACTTTGTTATGAACTTTAAGGACCAAGACTATAAGGTACCATCATGCTTAGTTGGATATCTGGATGTGCTTACAGGTGAGACTGTGAAAAATGATGAAACACTCTCCAAATATGATGTTAAAATCATACGTGTAGACAATTAGAATAACAGATTATGAGAAGACAAACGTCGGTTTCTGGAAGCCCGGCGTTTGTTTTCTGTTTATCATCCCTGAAATGTTTATGTGTAATTAAATGAACCTCTTTACCATATGATAAAAAAGTGATATAATTATATCATAATAAAGATATAAGGAGGTGGCGAATATGATTATAAAAGCATCGGCATCCTTAAGAAATGATTATACAACGATTTCCAAGCTTGCCAAGGAAACGAAGGAGCCTATTTATATTACAAAAAATGGGGAAGGTGATATGGTTTTGATGAGCATTGATGCCTTCGAAAAAAGAGAGCAGATTTTAGAACTTCGGGAGCGAGTTCTACAGGCAGAACAGGAGCGTTTGAATGGTGAAAAGACAATGAGTGTCTCGGAGGCTAGAAAAGCATTGAGGGAGCGTTTAGGTGAAGCATAAGGTTGAGATCCTTCCCTCTGCCTGGGAGGATTTGAAAAAAATTGAGAATTATTATGCAATACAGTTTGATGTGGAAACTGCCATAAAGGTCAGCGACCATATCCTGGATGTGATTGAACGACTGGAAGAATTTCCGGATTCCGGTTCTTTAACGCCTGACAAATGGCTGAATGATAGGGGATATCGCATGGTGATATGTAAAAGTCATGTGGCGATTTATAAGGTGATTGGTGATTCTGTGTATATTTATCATATTGCTGATACGCAGACTGAGTATACGAAATTATTCTATTAATGAAAGAATATTAGAAGCGAAGAAGCAGCAAAAACTTGCTGCTTCTTTGCACATGAAAAATCATTGTATTTAAGAGTCACACCTATGTGAAAGGATTTAATATTAGTTTTCTTCTATAATCCGGAAACCCCATGGTTCTATCTGTAACAGTTCCCCTGTATTAATTATGCTGTCAGAGAGCAATTCTTTCCCGGCCGCCAGTGAATACTGAAATGATGAAGGTTCCATGGAGTAATTAAAGTAATAATGAATTATCTTGTTATTACGGTTGACTCCAGACTTGGTGATTAAAGGAAAATGCAGATTATTATCCCATAATTTTGCATCATTTAATACACCTTTCATGATTTCTTCCATCAATTCAGAGCCCGGTAGACAGCCGATATAGGTGGCCGTACCTTTTCCATAATGATTTCGGGTAATCGCGGCATATTCTCCCCAATAGGGATGATCATAACGAGCAAGAACCTCTGCGGAGCCCGGTACAAGTAACTCAATAACAGTTTTTAGCGTTGTTTTTTCATGATTGATCGAGTAGGAGTAGTCTTTTAAGGTTACATCCTTAGCTGCTACAAACTGGGAATAGTATATACCACAAGATTCTCCGATAATGCCTGGCTGGTGAGAGTATCTTACTTTGACATTCTCGTCGGCAAAACCACTTCGCAGGGCATAGACAATATGTCCGCCATTTTCAACGAAAGTATTTAATTGAAGCAAAAGAGCATCTGATGCTGAGTACAGCGAAGGCACAATGATAAGGGAATACTTCTCCATATCTTCAGTGGAGGGGTCGATAAAGTCACATTCCACATTAAGACGGTATAATGCATCGTAAAAAAGACGGAGCACATTATTATATTCAAGACCCTTATGAAAATCAGAAAAAGAATTTAAGGCAGTAAGCGCTTCATTGCTGAAGAGGATGGCAACTTTATTCTCCTTCTTGAGATCTATAAGCTTTGGACTTAAACGTTCAAATTCTTTACCTATAATCTTAGCCTCATGATATGTTGGATTTGGTTCAAAATCATGACTTAATAATCCTTTCCAATAAGTTTCAATTGCATTATGTAGAGAATGCCAGTGCCAATAGGAGACCATATTGGCTCCGGAAGCCAGATGGCTGAAGGCTTGAAGTCTTAACTGGCCGGGATAAGGAACCCAATCCACAAAAGCCTGCGCCTCTGTTTCAAGAACAAAATAATTATCTTGTTTCATAGAGCGTGTCAAATCGCCTCCAAACGATATCTCACATCCGGTAAGCTCATCCTGAGAAGGGTGATAGATGTCGGCACCACAAACATCCAGACAACGAGCCGCATCAAAATGATTGACATCAGTTTGGATTCCAAAAGAATGCCCCCTCCAGGCAAAGTCGAAATTGTGGGTGATAAACTGATCCGGGCGCTTATAATCCCTTATCAGAGATGCCTGCCAATCTAAAAAATTGGTAACCAGGCTTCGCTGGAATAGAGCGAATTCGGAGGATAAACTTCCATTAATGGTGGCGGTTATATCGGGGAAATCATTCCAGTCATTAATACGGTTACTCCAATAGTCCAGACCGTAGGCTTTATTCAGCTCATCAAGACTCTGAAACTTAGACTTCAGATGGTTGATAAACTGAAGCTGTACATTGGGGCCACAGGTATTATAGTGTTTTGTTTCATTATCAAGCTGATAGCCGATGACACAAGGCTGGTCCTTAACATGCTCCATTAATTTGCGGATTACGCGTTCGGCATAATAAAGGTAAGTGGGATTGGTTATATCCATATTCTGTCTGGGACCATATTTATTCTGACCGCTAGGGGTCACTGCCAGTACATCAGGATACTTTTTAACCATCCAGGTGGGCACGGCATAAGTTGGAGTGCCAATAATTACTTTAATATCAGCCGCCTCCATAGCGGTAAGGACACGATCTATATGGTGAAAATTAAATATCCCATCCTGGGGCTCCAAGGTACTCCAGGTGGATTCTGCGATACGCACCACATTAATCCCCGCGTCTTTCATCATTTTAATATCCTCATGTAGTCTTTCATAAGGCATATACTCATCATAATATGCGACACCATACAATAATTTTTCCATAATAATGTCCCTTTCATTTATTTGTTCTTTGATATAGAATGATGTTGGGGTCAAAAGGTATTTTGCCCCCATGATACTTACGAATTGCTACGCACTTTGTGCTCTCGCAGCCACAAGACGCACGTTCCGAGCTTCTTGTGGTTCACGGGCGGCGGCAAATAAAAATGAAAGCATTTTTTCATGCCTTATGCCTTACGTGCAAATACTAAAAACATTCGAAATCCGCCCTATCGGGCTACTTTCTCATGTTTTGCGGGTCCCAAATTCATGCTTTTTCTGCAAGCATGAAACGCATGACCTTTTGACCCCATGATACCTACGTATTGCTACGCACTTTGTGCTCTCGCAATACTAAAAACATTCGAAATCCGCCC
>DVNN01000316.1 GCA_018714325.1 Candidatus Pelethocola excrementipullorum | reverse complement strand
CACTTTACAGATAGTTGCCTTACGTCCCGCGAATTCAATAAATGTAGCCTCTGCCAGACCTATCGGAATCTGAATTATAATAGACAAAACCATGATAATTATGTTATTTCTGAAAGCAAACCAGAAATTACCGTCTTTCAGAAGTTTCGTCCAGTTAGCCAGACCTATAAATGTTTTCTCCGATGCGATACCATTCCATTTGTAGGTACTGATTATAAAAGAATCCACAATAGGATAGAAAATAAAGACGGTCAGTATCAATGCTACTGGGAGCAGAAACACAAATGCTGCTATATTGGTACTTCGCTGCCTGCGTTTTCCTAAAACATTTGTCTGATTTTTCATTCTATCACCTCACTCTATCTTTTAGCTGATCCACCCCACAGGCAGGTCATCCAATTTTCAGACTGCGTTCTCGCCCGCAACAAAACGGGTAAAAGAACGGGGCCGCTGCAGAGTTTGCAGCCGCCCCCATCCTATTTACACCTATTCAGCAAGGGCCTCCTGCTGTGCTTCCTGCATTTTCTTATTTGCATCCTGTGGTGTCATCGTGAGTCCAAACACTTCCTGGTTTCCATCCAGATGAGCATTTGCCACGCTTGGGCTTAAATACTGGTCATACCACAGCTGAACTGCCGAAGCATTGTTGGCCGCATCTACAATCTCCTTTGAAAGTGGATCTGTAATCTTATCCTCAATCCCTTTCAGAGGAGGAATCAGACTAGATTCTACAATCTTGTCAACGGTATCATCATTTGACATATAGGTGGCAAATTCAAATGCCGCATCCAGTTTCTCATCGGTACAATTAAAGGTGATGAATTGATCTCCCAAGGTACCACAGAGGATGGATGGATCCGCATCAGAACCATCGATAGCCGGGAAAGAAAACCAGCCAATCTTGTCATAGAAATCTCCGCCTCCATCGTCGCTGTCTGTCTTAAATGTTGCTGTATTCCAGGATCCTGTCAGGTACATCGCAGCGGTCTCCTGATAGAAGAGCTGTTTCGCCTGTCCGTCGTCTTCACTCATGGAGTTAAATCCATCAGGGAAATATCCTTTGTTAACCCAATCCTGAATCTTCTCGCCTGCATATTCGAAGCACTCATCCTCAAAGGATCCTTCGCCGGCATATGCCTTCTGGAATGGCTCCAATCCACCTTTTCTGGCTGCCAGACACTGGAAGAACATGGATCCCGTCCACTTGGGACCATTTGCCAATGTAAATGGCGTAACGCCATTTTCCAGGAATGTATCACAGGCTGCTTCCAGTTCCGACAACGTGGTAGGAACTTTCACGCCGTATTCTTCAAATAAATCTTTGTTGTAGTAAATGCCCGCAACAGAGATGTTCTTTACCGGTACCCCATACACCTTACCATTATAGCTGGTCTGCTCCAGAGCACCTTCCATAAACCTATCTCTGACACCATATTTATCATACAAATCATCCAGGGGCTGTGCATAACCTGAATCTATGTACTCATTCATAGGACCACCGGACCAAGTCGTGTACATATCCGGGCATTCTCCCGAACTCATCGCTATCACAAGCTTCTCTTTGTATTTATCATTCTGAGTAGGAATGTTCTCAATCGTATATCCGCTCTCGGAGTTCTTCTCGAACTGCTCAATCGCATATTCATAGTTTGCTTTGTCAGCACCCTCAGTACCAACGTTCCAAAATGTAATCGTCTTATCACCTGAATCTGAAGTATTTCCACCAGCTGAGTTTGCAGCACTGCTGGATCCGCTGTCTGATTTGCTTTCAGATCCGCCGCCGCACGCGCCCAATGACGCGCCCATAATCAAAGACATGCTCAACGCCATAACTGCTACTACTTTCTTCTTCATACACCTATCTCCTTTTCAAAATTAATCCTCTATGACCAAAGATACCCCAAATCTCTGATTTTTGCCGCATCTGAAATGAGAAGCTCAATAGTCATGTTCTATTGTGTATGCTTATAATAGCAGACAGCCACATTACTTACCATTTAATTATCTATCACTTTTCTATAAAATTCTTACCTACAACGCAGTTTTTTATAGTATTCTATACACACTATCTTCTGTTTGTCTGTTTTCTTCTGTACATACTGCTTTGTTTTCCCCCGCTCCATTCGTCACTTTCCCTATCCAAAATTCTGTTTATTGTTCAAACTTTCCATAGCTTTTGCATATTTCTTGGGATAAACTCATATCCTTTATAGAGAATGCAAAAGGAGTGTACCGTCTATGAGTTCAAAAACTAAAATTGTAGTACTACATATGAAGGAAGTTATCTATACCGCAATCTTTCTTCTTCTGGCTATTGTGACCATCATCCTGCTTTTTGTGATGTTCGGCGGTAAGGATTCTAAAGAAACAAATGCAACACCTGCGGCTTCTGGCATCGAAAATCAATATACGCCGGGTGTCTACGCGGCTTCCATCGAACTAAATGGCAACTCATTCGACGTACAGGTGACCGTAGATAAAGATCATATCAATTCCATTGAACTGATAAACCTGAGCGAAGCTACTACAGCCATGTATCCTCTGATGGAGCCAACCCTCGAAGACATTGCAAGCCAGATTTATACGACTCAATCTACGGAAAACATAACTTATTCCGATGACAATAAATATACCTCCATGCTGCTTTTAGAGGCTGTGAAGTCGGCATTGGCGAAGGCTGAGGTAGTGACCCCTCAGTAGTGTTGTGGCCACTCAATAGTATGGCCCCTCAGTGTTATGGCCCCTCAGTCGCGCCGCGAGGCGGGCACCATCAGGAGGGGAGATTTGTGTGCGGTTTCGCCACCTTAAGGATTTCTAATGCTTTCTGTATTTTGCTAAAAACAATCCCCATGAAAGAAAACTCACTGCGTTCAGACAGTTCTTTCATGGGGATTAACGCAAAATTCAGAAAACACAAGAAATACTAGAGGGGCTGCAAATGCACTCTAATCTCCCCTCCTGATGGTGCCCGCTTCGTGGTGCTTGGTCTTGGTGGGGGTGATGGGTTGGAGCGGCCTTTAGTAGTTTAGCTTCAAAGTTTGAAAGAGTTTTAACTACTTTTTTTGGTGGCTTGGGAGCTGAAATTTTAACAATTCTTATTAGTAGATTCGTTTTTAGCAGTTTAGTTTTAGATGTTACATTGCTGTTAAATTAAATGTGGTAACATAAATTGTACAATATTATCTAACTTTAAAACTTTTACTTGCACATCAGCAGTCTAAGGGCGGAAGGCTAATCTGTTCTTAGATTCCGAGGCCCGAGGTTGTAACCAGCCATCCCGCAGGGACTTGCCCTTGATAGCGCGCAAAAGCAATGCTACAATGCTGTTATTTCGACGGAGAATATTATCTGTTCTTGAGTTCTTCGCCGTCGGTAGTATCTGATAAGCATTGCTTTTGTGGGCTGTCAAGGGTGGCGTACGGTGCCAAAAAGTAATTGTGGAAGGATAGAATTACCAAAAGACATCTAATTTACCATAACTGTTCTGATAAGGAGAATGAGTCGGTTTATACCTACCCATCCCGTAAATTGGCTATAGTTTGATTGTCAAAGACCTGTAACAGCCTGTTTTGTGTCCGATGTGGAACTTACTTATTTTTCTATCCTTAATTTTCTTTTCTTTAGAATAAGAAATCACGTTGATTTGATTCTCCATGACTCATATCAGCAGTCTAAGGGCGGAAGGCTAATCTGTTCTTAGATTCCGAGGCCCGAAGTTGTAACCAGCCATCCCGCAGGGACTTGCCCTTGATGGCGCGCAAAAGCAATGCTACAATGCTGTAATTCCGACGGAGAATATTATCTGTTCTTGAGTTCTTCGCCGTCGGTAGTATCTGATAAGCATTGCTTTTGTGGGCTGTCAAGGGTGGCGTATGGTGCCAAAAAGTAATTGTTCGAAGGAGAGATTTACTAAATTACTATAGGAATATCTGCTCACCATATCTATTCTAAAAAGGGAAAATGAGCAGGTTTATACCTGCTCATCTCGTAAATCCGCTATGGTTTGTTTACTAAAGACCTGCAACAGTCTGTTTTGTGTCCGATTGTAGAATTTACTTATTTGTCTATCCTTAATGGTTATATCACTTTGTTTCTTTTCTTTAGAATAAGGATTTACGTTGATTGGATCCCCCATGACGCACATCACCTCATAGATCAGGATATCTTCCGGTGCTTTTGCTAAGGTATATCCCCCATACTTGCCCTGATGGGTGTTGATCAGACCGCCTTCTTTTAGCCGTCCCCCCAGATTGATTAGATATTTTACGGGTATCCCCATCTGCTCGGCCACTTCCTTGGATTGTATCACACCATCCTTGCAGGCCAGGTATTTCAGCATGCGTATCGCATAATCGGTCGTGATTTTCAGCTGCATGTTCCTCTCCTCCTTCCAAGCATCCTGCATTTCATTTTCCTATGTCATTTCATCCAGAAAAACAGCAGGGTCTTTATCCTGCTGTTCCTCTTCTTATTTCCTACTCTTCTCTTTTTGCTTCTTAATGAAGATTACAGTGAGGTATAAACCGCTTGTCAACAGCAGTACTGCCCACAGTACCAGATTCGTGTTATCTCCCGTCCTTACGATATTGGCCGGGTTTTTGTGTCCAATGGGCTTGGCCGGGGTTGGCACTTTTGGGTTTGATACATCTGGCTTCGGCACTTCCGGGTCAGGCACACTTGCCTTATAGCGGTTATGGAAGGCCATCCGATCCACCTTTTCCCCATTGCTGCGGGCTGCGGTCACTTCTGCACTTAAGATACCAGACCCCTGATCTTTTATATATACCGTGATCGTATAGACCTCCTGGTCATAGGTATAATTATCATTGGTTCCGATACCTGTCAGTTCCAGCTGGTACTGGTATCTACCTGTGTTTTCGAACACCATGGGCGGCAGGTCCATATCCTTTTCCCCCTTGATTGCAAAACCATAGGTTCCGCCTGAGCTCCCCTCCGGCATCGGATTCCCAGGCTCTTTGGCTGTCAGAGTATACTGGAACTCATTGTAATTCAGGGGAAGGGATTCATTATTGCTGTTCTCAATGGTAAAAAGTTGAGAAACCGGCAGTTCTATGGAAATCCCGCCTGCGGCCGCCACCGTTTCCTTCATCAATAGCAAACATAGTAGGAGCGGGAAACATACTAAGAGCTTTTTAAGCATTCCTCTGTTCTTGTTCATCCGTCCCGTCTCCTTTTCTTCTCTTTTTTCTTTTTCTTATCTTATGCCATAGTAACAGAAGGCTGGCCAGTACCGTGACAGCTGTTGCCAACACCCAAAGAGGGGCTTGCCTCAGATTTTCCCAAAGTTCCTGGCTGGCCACACGATAGCTTTCCTTTTGCTCCAGCTCCTGTTCTTCATACAGATCTCCAAAAGTCTCATCGGTGATCTTACCTGCTAAGATATGCCTTCCATTGGTAGATCCCGAGGAACAGGTGCTTAAAAGCACGATATGGTCTGATGTGGAGACCGGGATTTCCCTTGTATACCGGGCAGTGGACAACAGGTTTTGAAGGTATACGCTTTTTTCCTCATCCCCGCTGACCCCCGGCAGATAAACCTTCTGATCATAGGCATCGGCTTCCAGGAAGGCAAAGAATTCAATGCCACGTTCCTCTCCTTCGTAGTACAGCCGCCCATAAGGGTGGGAGTCAAAATAGGTTTCCTCCAGGAATTCCCCAATCTCCCCGAACATCGCACGTTTCTCCATGTGGTGCCCGAAGATGATACTGTTAAAATCGCTGAAATAATTGCTGTTCCGGCAATCCAGAAAGATGCTTCCGGAAAGTCTATACTCCCCAGTCACCGTGGTATTGACATAGGTCTCATTGTCTTCCGCCTGTACCAGGGGATAGTCGATGTTAGTCCCATAGACCGTCAGCCAGCCAAATACCTCCGGGTTTATCCCCCTCAACTCCTCAAAGGATAAAGCATCCTCTTTCGTGGGCTTATATTTGTCATACTGGACGGGATCCGCGCCCTGATAGATCTGCTCAGAATCCCATATGGCATAGATTCCATAGGCAGCCAGCATCAGGAAGAGGATGACCATGATCAGATTCACCATGCTGTCCACCCATCTGATAATCCTCTTTCCTATGCTCATCTGCTCTTAGTCCTCCTCTCGGATCAGTCCTGGATCTGACGTTTTTTACTCACTACCACTGCACCCAACGCCAGCAGGGCAACTCCAATCAACAGGATGAATGGCAGATTGTTAATCAGGATACCCGTAGGGGTTACAGAACTGTCATTGTATGTATTTGTAAATGCAACACTGTTTGCATTCTCCCCTACCAGCTTGTTTCCTGTTGCCAACCCGTCTCCAAAGTTGGTAGCAGATGCTGACGATGGCGTGCCCCCATTTTCTACGACACTATAGCTTGGCTTATAACCGGTTGCGCCGGTCTGAGACAGGTTATAGGTGGTTCCTGCGGGCAGATTAGCAAATGTCAATTTCTCTCCATGGGCCAGTGTAAAGGTCTGAGCAGTGCCTGGAGTTACCGTGACCGGTGAGGTCGTAAGGTCTGCATGTGTAATTGTTCCTGAAAAGGATGTTGCAGTTGAAGTTGGAGCATTTGTCACGGTAAGGCTGAAGTTAAACTGTTTGGTCTGGTCTGCATAGGTTCCACTTACTGCATTGGAGATGACCAGGGAATCCGCACCTGCAGCACTTCCGCCCTGCTTTGTGTAGGTATTTGTAAACACCAGCCCATTCCCACTTCCACTTCCTGGTGCGGGGTCTACTTTTCCTGTACTGGAAGTGGAGCCATCATCATTTGTAAGGCTTTCTGCCATGACATTGGCTACATACAAACCGCTGGTTCCATTGGCCACACGTACATATAACTTGTAGGTTGCCTGGGAATAGACCATAGCCTCCCCGGTACCTGGTGTATATCCGGTGGCATTCTCCGCGATGGAATATACATATTCACCGGCATGTGTCCAGTTGAGTCCGGCCAATATATTTCCTGTTTCTTTTGTCACCGTAGTCAGGCCACTCGTAGTGGTTCCGGCCTCCCCTGCGGTATAAGTAACCGACTTGTCGGTAATTGCCGGCATGCTAGTACTTGGTGTAGCACCATCTTCAGTGACCTTGGTAAAAGCAAAGGTAAAGGTGGCTGCGGGAGTAGAGACTCCCTGTGCAAACTGGAATTTCTTGGTGATAGTGGCCTCTGCCGGACTGTTTTCTGTTCCGCTTCCTGCCGATACCGGTACGGCAGTCCCCATGCATAAGGTGAGTGCAAGGGCGGCAGTCATGATGCCGCTGAATACTTTTTTGAGCTTGTTTCTTTTCATTTGGATTCCTCCTAAGTTATCATTAGTTTTTT
This sequence comes from Candidatus Pelethocola excrementipullorum, assembly GCA_018714325.1. Lineage (GTDB taxonomy): Bacteria > Bacillota > Clostridia > Lachnospirales > Lachnospiraceae > Novisyntrophococcus > Novisyntrophococcus excrementipullorum. The sequence continues at coordinate 55 of DVNN01000316.1, read as the reverse complement.
GTTATCTATATAAAACGCAGCTACATCCCAGATGTACCACGTTTATACCTATATT
>DVNN01000025.1 GCA_018714325.1 Candidatus Pelethocola excrementipullorum | reverse complement strand
TGTTCCAATCCAGCAACCGGATTATATCTACTCTTCTCTGCTCTTTGTTCCAGTATCCTTTCTTTCGTCACCTCACCCTTTTCCGGTAGTCCCATGCGGATATATTGTTCCTTTGGCGCCTCATTTTCTCTCATAAGCTGTGCCATCGCCGTTGCCAATTCTGCTTCCTTTTCCGGATCATCAACAGGATGTTCTTCTTTTCTGTCATATTCCAGATCATATAGAACATCCCCGTAACGGTAGCAGGAGGCCACACTTCCCCATTCTTCCTCAGCTGGAATCGCTAATACAGGACAGTTCTTGGTAAATGTAAATGGCTTATGCAACGTTACTTTTTCAAGCCGATCCGGAGATAACCTGGCTCTCATGGTTGTGGGCATCAGCGTATACTCCACCAGAGGCTGGTTATTCTTCTGCAACGGGGTTCTCATATACACATAGCGCCCATCTGTGATGTTGATCATCGAGCCAAAAATGCCAAACAATGCATACTTCCGCACAGATTTATCCTCTGCAATGGTATCCTTAAGCGCAACTCCCTGCATATCTTTTGGAATCGGCAGTTGGAAATAATCCAGAATCGTCGGTGCCAGATCGATGGTCTGAACCAGACTGTTTCTTCTATCTCCTTGTTTTTTGCATCTTGGATCCCAAATAAACAGAGGAATGTTTGCCATCTCATTATACATAGGCATCACTCCCTTGGCCCACCATAGATGTTCTCCCAGCATATACCCATGATCAGTGTTGACAATCAGCATGGTATCACGCCACAAATCATATCGATCCATCAAATCCAGAACCTTTCCCAGGCAGCTGTCACACATGCTTAAAAGAGAACGGTACTTATTTCTAACTCCGTCAACGGTTTTCTCACCTTCTGTTACAGGGCCATAGGGAGGCCAGTCCAGGGGGGAAACCTCCACACCCTCAGATTGATAAAGTTCTTGAAATTCTTTCGGGGAGAAGAACGGTTCATGGGGATCAAAGGTCTCAATCTGTAAAAACCAATTGTCATAGCCATGATTCTTCTCTATAAATTTCAAACCATCTGAAAAAGTCTTCTCCTGGGGAAAATCTGCATTTGTCTTTATGTAACTTCTGTTCACGCAATCCTGCCGCCTCATATTCTTGCTGTTTTCATCTATGGGAACGGGACCGAATAGGGTTTTGTGGTCAGATGCCTTTGCACTTAGATCTCCTTTCCACGGATCCCCTTCCTGACCTCTCTCACATTCCCAAGAACGATACCTTGTGTGATAGGTCCCCCCTCCATCTTCCCAGTAATGCTGATGATCAGAGATCAGGTGGCTGTATATTCCATTTTTCCTCAGAATTTCCGGCATGGAATCATCGAAAGGTTCCAACGGGCACCACCCCCTGTGCAGAAAGTTCAGTCTTCCAGTATGTAGTTCTCTTCTTGCCGGCATACAGGGAAGACTGCCTACATAACAATTGTCAAAGGTCACTGTATGTTCTCCAAGCCGCTTAAAATTAGGCATTTTGGAAAGTTCATCCCCATAGTTCGGAAGAAAATGACGATTCAATGAATCGTACATCACCATAATTGCTTTCATGTCTCATGCTCCTTTATTCTAGTTCTTCATACCTGATGATACAATTCCTTGTACGAAATATTTCTGTGCACATGCATAGACAATAACCATCGGTATCACGGTAATAATCGTTGCTGCCATAAGATAATTGTAATGTGTCGCCGAGCTTCCTCTGAACATCTGAAGTCCCAGCTGCACAGTCTTCATCTTTTCTGACTGTGTCATGATCAGAGGATAGAAGAAATCATTCCAGGTTGCCACTGATTTTAAGATGGTCAGTGTTGCCAGAATGGTTTTCGACAATGGCAGATAAATGATAAAGTAAGTCTTAATTACGCCACACCCATCGATCCGTGCCGCTTCATCCAGAGAGGATGGGAAGGTGGAGTAGAACTGGCGGCAGAGGAAAATACCAAAAGCCCCTGCCAGGAAAGGTACTATCAGAGAGATATAAGAATCCAGAAGACCTGTCCCTCCCTGCCCCAGGATGTTGTTACCTCCGCAAAGGGGCACGGAGCGCATCATAATATACTGTGGGATAATGATGGATTGGGGTGAAACCATCATCCCCAAAAGCACACTCATAAAAAGGGGTTCTTTTCCTCTGAATTTTAGTCTGGCAAATGCATAACCTGCCATAGAGTTAAACAAAAGGCTTCCCACAACAGTCACTACGGTAATAAGGGCACTATTTTTGAAGTATTGAATCCAGTCACCCATGGCAAATGCTTGTTTAAAATTTACCAGATATCCAAAACTCTCTGGAAGCCACCGGAAACTTGCCATAGAAATCTCAGGATCCGATTTAAACGCCGTAAGGATTGTAAAGATAATGGGCACAAGGGTAATAAGCACCCAGGCACTTAAAACCACATAACTAATCATCCGAAGCAATCTCTGCTTTTTCTGTTTTCCCATCCTATCCAATGTCATTTTCATCCCCCCTTCCATAGCGCAGATTTATGAGTGTAATTATAAAGATAATCGCCATCAGAATTACCGCCTGGGCAGATGCATACCCCATCTTGTAATATTCAAAACCATTTTTATAAATCTGATGTGCAATGGTAGTTGTCGAATTCATAGGCCCTCCATTTGTTACAATCAATACCTGGCCAAACACCTGGAAGGAATTAATACATGCCATAACAAATACAAAGAATGTGGTCGGACGCAACATAGGCAATGTTATATGCCAGAATTTTTTCCATCCGTTGGCACCATCGATGCTTGAGGCTTCGTATAAATAGTCGGGAATCCCCTGTAGTCCTGATAAGAACAATATCATGTTGTATCCTGTTGTATTCCACACACTCATAATAGCCACGGAAATCATCGCCATGGAGGTACTACTAATCCACGGAACGGCCTGCATGCCGATATCCTTCAGGAATTTATTCAGTATACCTGCTGTCGTATCATATAGGTACAGCCATGCCATGGAAACTGCCACCATAGAAAAAATATTGGGAAGATAGAACAGTGTCCTGAAAAATCCTTTTCCCTTAAGCTTCTGATTCAGAAACAATGCCAGAATCAGACCCAGTACCATTCCCGGAACGATTGCCAGCAAGCAGAAGAATAGGGTGTTTCCTATACTCTTTATGAAAATTGGATCCTTTACCAGCTGTATGTAATTCTTAACTCCTACAAAATGTGCTTCACTCAGATTATAGTCTGTAAATGACATCACAATCGTCCAGATAACAGGAATCAGAATAAATACTGCATAGATAATATAGCTGGGTGCAATCAGCAGATAGGCTGCATTCTGCTGTTCAATTTTTTTCCTGGGTTTTCGCATAATCTCTTCTCCTATCCCTATTCATGCCGCAAAACACCGGATACGGGATACGCTTCCTGTATTCCGGTGCTTTCTCCTTATCCTTGAACTTACTATTCCACTGGTTTCACAACCGCATTCCACTGTTCTGCCGCTTCATCCATTGCCTGTTTTGCATCGGCTCCCTGGAAGATAGATTCCATCGCTATATGGATGTATGTATTGCACTCACCATAGTTTGGATGCATTGGTTTTCCATAGGAATAAGCCTTTTGATAGGAATGAACAATATTTGTATATTCCGGGTTGATATCCTCATAAACGTCATCCACACTCTTTCTTCCTGCATACTGCCCTGCTACAGTTGCAAAAGTAGTGAGAGATTCTTTGGAAAACATATGTTTAAATAGATCAACCACCACCTCTGGATTCTTGGTATTTGCGTTCACTGCCAGATAATCCCCGATTAGAAGATTAGGCCGCTCATATCTTGCACAACCAATCTGTCCCGGAAAGGCACT
>DVNN01000315.1 GCA_018714325.1 Candidatus Pelethocola excrementipullorum | reverse complement strand
CGTAGGATTCCCACCGCGAATCAGCAAGACAATCATTAAAATATAGGACATAACAAATATAATACCTAATATAGTATTCACCATCTAATTCCCTACCCTTTCCGAAATTATTCTATAATTAGAATTTTAACATAATCTTAAGCATCGCCCCCGCATTCCGGCTGAAATCTTCGAAGGCATCTTTCACTTTTTCATAATCATACATATTGGTAATCATGCGATCTATGTTCTCCACCTTGTTCTCTGTGAGCATTTGAATTACCTCTTCGAAATCTTTCTTTAACGCATTTCTTGAACCATAGATATTCAACTCTTTTTTTTGAATTACCGAATGATTAAAATCCAGATTATTCTTAGCAATTCCAATAACCACCACACGTCCGGCATAACAGACGGCATCTATGCAATTTTGAAATGTTGAAGGCAGACCTACGGCTTCTATCGTTACATCAAATCCATCTCCGCTTGTGATACGCTTCACTTCTTCCTGGAAATACGCTTCCCCTTTATTCAATATCACACCATCTATGCCAAATTGTTTCGCGTATACTAATTTTTCTTCATTCACATCGCAGATATAGACTTTTGCGCCCATCTGTAATGCCGAGATTGCCGCAAATACGCCAATCGTACCTGCTCCCAAAACTAATACGGTGTCACCTTTTTTAACCTGGCCCCTTTTCACACCATGAAAACTGATGCAAAATGGTTCCACAAGGGCCAAGCGTTCAGGGGATAACCCCATCCCATCATAGATTCTCTCCACAGGCATGGTAATATACTGGCAGAAGCCTCCATCCCTCTGTACGCCCATCGTCTCATTGGATGTACAGCAGTTCACCCTTCCCATACGGCAGGCATAACAAGTATTACAGTTAAAATAAGGATTACCGGTTACAATCATACCTTTTTTCAGCCCATACTCGTTTTCATCCACCTCCACGATCTCTGCAGCAAATTCATGGCCTGGAATCACCGGATATTTGGAATAAGATAATGTTCCCCGGTAGGTATTTAAGTCGCTTCCGCAGATACCTCCATACAACAGTTTTAACAGTGCCTCCCCCTCTCTTCTCCTGGGCTTATTCATTTCCTTGATACTAACTTGTCCGGGCTGTTCAATTTCTACATATTTCATCACTTGCTGTCCTCCCATTTTCCTGCCTTAGAATCCAATTAATGCGCCTCCGTCTACTGGCAGACATACGCCTGAGACAAATTTCGCCGCGTCGCTGCATAAGTATACAGCCGCCCATCCGATATCGGTAGGATCTCCCACCTTATTCATAGGAGTACGCCCTAAAATCTTCGCTTTTCTCTCCGGATCACCGTCCGTGGCCTTACGAAACATCGGCGTGTCTATCCATCCGGGCGCGATGGCATTTACACGTACCCCGGAGCCGCTGGCTTCTGTGGCCAGCGTGCGCATCATGCCAAGATACCCGGCTTTGGCTGTTGAATATCCCATAACATAAGGCTGCCCTATGAAGCTTGTCATGCTTGCCTGGAATATGATGCTGGCATTTCCAAGAGCCTTCATATGTGGGATAAAGGCCTTGGTGATCCCGAAGGCTCCCACAAGGTGTACGTCCAAAACCGACTTATAATCTTCTACCGTCATCTCCTCGATGGGTTTCTTACAGTGGTTTCCTGCATTATTTATTAATATGCTGATATCACCCTGTTCCCTGATAATCTTATCCGCAAGTTCCTGTACATGTGCCGTATCCGTAATGTTGAATTGATAGTAAGCTGTCTGCTCTTTATATTTGCCCAGATTTTCCTCGTAGACCTCTATAGGGTCCATACTTACCACTACCACCTTAGCCCCTGATTCTATCATGCACTTTGTCATTGCAAGACCTAATCCCGTGGTTCCACCTGTAATCACTGCCGTACGTCCTTGCAATGAAAAAACATTTTTATTATTTTCCATCCTTCTTCACCTCTCATATTCTCTGTTCGTCATGCTCTGCATCTTCCCACCTGTTTATCTTGATACTTATAAGGGATAAAATATTCTTTATGCCCCCAAATCTCGCCCTTTGACAGCTGTCCGCCAGCCACCTTGCAAACCAAGGTTTCTAATTCCTCCGTCAATTGCTCCTGGGTGCATAATCCGCTAAGTACCCTGCCAGCGTCAAAATCCATGTCGTCTTCCATCCTCTGATATGTATGGCTGTTTCCCGTCACCTTAATGACCGGTGCCACTGCCGATCCCACCACATTTCCTCTTCCTGTAACGAGAAATGTCAGATGGCAGCCACAGGAGATAAGATCCATCAAGCCCTCGTTATCATTGGGGTTGGTGATGCCAAACTGCATCCAGTAAGGATCCGGCGTCGAATCCAAGAGCCACAACCCCTTTTGGGGAGGGATGCTGCCAACTTTCAGTACCCCGTTTATGGGCTTTGAGCCACTTTTTATAATAGCTCCCATACTTTTTTCTTCTATGGTGGAAAGGCCGCCTGCGAAGTTTCCCGGACTCACAGAATACTGTTTTACTGACCTGCAATAGTCCAGTGCCTTTTCATAGGTATATCGGATTTCTTCTTCCGCCTTTTCATTGGCCGCCCTCTGACATAAAAGGTCAACCAGGCCCACTGCCTCTACAATCTCTTCAAAGATGGCCGTGCCTCCCTGTTCAATCAGAGAGTCGAAAAAATGTCCCACCACCACATTCCCGGCCAAACCACTGGTATAATCGCTGCCCCCACATTCTGCTCCAATTACAAGTTCATCCATTCCCATCGTAACTTTGGGCACAAGAGTCAAGGATTCTTTCAGCTTCCGTACCAAATGTATTCCCTGTAAAATACTTTTACCCGTTCCGCCCATCTCCTGTATGTAGAACCATTCTCCCCCTTTTCCCTCTTCTATGGCAATCTGAGCCAAACGTTCCGGCTGAAGGTACTCGCATCCCAGGCCTACTGCCAGTATTCCTCCGACATTGGGATGACGGATCAGGGAAATCAATAGTCGTACCGCGTACTCATTATCTGTGCATCCGCCAAAGCCGATGACCTCAACTTCTGAATCCTCAATCTTCCTGGCAATCTCATGAGCTACATAACTTGAGCATTCTACCGTGTAGATAATCAAAATTTTATTTCTAATTCCCTTTCTGCCATCTTTTCGTTGATAGGCATCCCAGGTTACATCAGACAATTTCATGATATTCTCCCTTACCGTTTATAATTTCTGTTCCTTTAAACATACTCAATATCCTTTGGAGCTCCAGTAAGAAGATCCAGATGGGAGGATCGTTCATCATATTTACTCTCCATACAGTGCAGATGCACCCAGCTTCCTTCCGAAATAGAAGCTGTTGCCCTCCCGATCGGCACTCCGTATTTCATAATATCCTGACCATGCTCGATTGCCTTTACCGCAATCTTGTGACCTTCTGGTATTCTCTCTATCGCCTTCATATTCTTGCCCCCAGCGCCCCGTATCTCCACCTGACCAGGTTCTAATTCAGACAAGGCTGTGGCCACATTATCATTTTCTTCAATTTGAAATGCTATTTTTTCCATCGGCTCGCTTCTCCCTCTATAAAATGCCATATTTAGCAAAAGCGTCTGTGGAGCTCATTCCATGTTCTATGGCTTTGCGGACTACCTTTTCAGCAGATGCCTTCTCTAAAGATCTTTCAATCACTTCCTTTGATACATTTTTAGGGATAATGATAACCCCATCGATATCTCCAAACACCAAATCCCCACTATGTACGGTAACATGTCCGATTTCGATGGTGCACCTGTAGTCGACTACCTGAGTCCGTACCGAAGAATCCTGTGCATAGCAGCCCCAGCTAAATACTGGCCAGTTCTGTTCCAATACCTGGGGAGTATCCCGATGCCATCCATTGACCACGGCACCTGTGGCGCCGCGCATCCGGGCTGTGGCGGTCAAAATCTCACCCCAGTAGGCACATCTTTGTGTCCCTCCCGTCGCAATATAGATTTCATTCTCCATCAACTGGTCCAGAGCTTCCGTAAGGAGGCCGAAGGGTTTCTTCTGTGGTTCAAATACATCAATCATAAGACTGGTCATGGCCTTCCCTGCAACCTTCATACCGGGATCTATGGCCTGAACCTCGGCCGGCAGAAATTGATGGTAATAGCCCATCTCATCTAATATATCTCCTACTACAGGCGTATACAGTTTCTTTTTCATAAGGTCGAACATTTCAGTTTCATTCTTCCAACTACTCATAATCTCGATCTCCTTTTTTATTTTGACGGCGCGCCATGTTGTATCCTTTGTTGTATACAACATTGTATCCTAAAATTAGCACTATTTATTGTTACTGTCAACATTTTTTTGCGTTTTTCTTGTTTAAACTCATATTTTTGTTTGTTTTTCATTGTTTTCTCATTGGTTTTTGTGCATTTCCACGATTATATCCATGCGCGGATTATGAGAAAGTGTAAATTTGATACTATTATTCAAAAAAAATCGAATTGTTACGTTACATCTTTTAGTTAATATTTGACTGTCTCCATATTAGATGATAAGATATTACTACTAAAATATGCCTAATGAAGAGGGATCTTATGTCCAAACAAACGTTAAAGCAAGTTGCTTATCAAGAGATAAAAGAAAAAATATTGAACTGCGAATATGAGCCAAATTCATTTTTGAATGAGGATTTTTTATGTGAAGAATTGGGTATGAGCAGAACACCTGTCAGGGATGCTCTCAGCCGGCTTGAGCAAGAGCGGCTGGTCTCTATTCTTCCTAAGAAGGGTTTTTTTGTCTCTCCTGTCTCCCAAAAAGAAATTAATATGGTTTTTGAGGGAAGGCTTCTTTTAGAGCCTTATTTTCTTTTGAATTATTGTGCGGATATGCCGGCAGACGTGATTAGCCGTATGAAAGATATCTCTGCTCAGTACCACAGAGCGATTGAGTCAAACGAGAAAAAAGATTATTATAGGTTAGATAATGAATTCCATCAATGTATTGTTTCACAATGCACAAATATCTATCTGATTCGGACTTATGAAGACCTTCAGAACCAGGATCGACGACTCCGTATTATGACAGGGAGTAGCATCGAGGAACGTCTGCTTATTACGATTCAGGAACATAAGCAGATATTGGATTGCATTATTGCTGGAGATCTTGAGGGCGCGGCTGAGGCTATGAGAAAGCATTTGGGGAACTCTAAATCCTCAACCGCTAGAATTATGTAGACTATTACATAATAATTTTGATTTAATTCTGAGCCCATTCAAAAAAAGAACAGGGTATGCATCTCTGCATACTCTGTTCTAAGGTTAATCTTTTACGGTTTCTTAACTAACTGGGCGCTGTATTATTCGCCCATGTACTCAATCATTGCCAACGCCCTTTTCCCAACATCTAAAGCCGCCGCTTTACCTCCAGGTATTCCCAGTGTCACATAGGCACCTGACTCTACCTGCTTCGCCGCTTCTTCAGGAGTTGCAATCCCCATCGCTACGGCAACCGCAGCGGGTACTGTTGCATTTAATATGGTATGGGCCGAAAGCAAGATATCATCCACTGCCCCGGCAATCGGAATGGCGATTTCAGCTAAATCCTCACGCTCACCTTTGGCGATTTTAGGTACCAGGTCGTGTACAAAACCATCCAGTTGATGCTTCCATCCATCCACCGTAATATCCACATCTATCATTGGATCAAAAGACAGATATTTCTTAGCAAGCTTATTCGTACGTCTTGCACCTTTTTCAATACGTCTAAACTTTATCTTAATGTCCTTCTGGAACATATCGGAGAAGATTCTATTAGAACCATTCTCTACCGTAGCAAGTCGCTCATCATCCAATTTTCTTACCACTACCTCAACTCTCTCGCCTGCGGACAGCATCTCATAGGCCAGATTAGCACGTCGATAAACTGCGTTGACCTTGGTGGGTTCTGTCGCCTCAATCAAGGTCTGAGTTACCGGGCCGTTGCTGATTTCTTTGGATCTGACCGTGATGGTATTGATACAGAGCATTGCATTTTCCCCATCAATTGCGGTGGCAAAACGCTCGTTGGCAATCTGCTTTGCAACAGTCGTTATGTCCCCATTGCTTTGCAGCAACATCTTTAATGCAATGACACAGTAAGCCCCTATATGTCCCAAAGGTGCATTTATCGGGCTTCCGGAAAAGCCGGCAATCCCCTCTTGGAATATAGAAAAAATCTCATCAAATGCCATCATGCCGATGACAGATACGCCACCGATATCTTTCAACAACAGGCCGATATCTCCAATCAGCTTCGCAGTCTCATACTCTTCTCCGGAAACCTTGACATGTAGCTTTTCAGGCAGTCCAGCTGTTTCAGCGGCGGACTTTCCAACGAGATAAGCGGACGACATGCTTCCATATGCGCCGCATTCTTCCGGAACTTCTGCATCCGGATGGATGATTTCCAGAATCGCTGCTGCGCCATAAATCGCCGCCGTAAATGGATGCGGGTGTATTGCTGCGCCAGCCATAGTATCCAGCATGGCCTGGGTTCCTATACGGGCTCCATTCCTGGCCATTTCGGGCCAGACAAAGTCTTCTCCCAAAGCACTATGTCCATAAACAGGGCCGCCGGCTACCAGCTGAGGAACATTACGCCCATTGATAGAACACAGCTTTCCTTCTTCCATTGCCCTATATATCGCCATAACAGCAGCAAATCCAGATATTTTATTATTCATCTTTGCCGTAGGCATGGCTGCAACACCGCATCGGTCTACTCCTGCTATCATTCTCGCCATAGCGCCCAGTTTTCGATTACCTGCTGGAATACCAACCTGTGCTGCCGTACCACACAAATACATAATGGAGGCCGCAACAAGGCCTGCATTGGCGGCATCTGCTCCCGCCGCTTTAGCCGCATCGATTGCCTTACGCATAATATCATCCACAGGAAGATGCCTGGAATCCGTGGATTTCATTGAGATATCTCCACCGCGCAACAGTTCCTCGGCAATCACATTCGAGACGGCATAGATAGACATGTTTATCATTCCATGCCCTCCTGTTAAAGCCGTGATTCTATCACAGGTCATGTTATTTATATCTGCCACTACCGCCATTTGAGCTGCTGTTAAAATCTTATCTTTGTTCATGAAGTACCTCCTTTTCTTTTGTATTATGATTGGGTTTCTGTTACTTGTTGGATTATACTCTGACGAATCTCATTTAGCGAAAAAACCACTCCTTTCTTATGAAGCGCCTCCCGTATAGCGAGACAACTTGAATGCTCAGGGCGCATAACCTTGGGTTTTTCTTTAATCACTTTAATTAAAACAGTAAAATGGAGCACTCCCTCTGAGGTATCAAATCTTACCTCCCTTTCCCATATTTCTGTTTCCACATGACGATGATTAGAACTAATCTGATGCCATCCGGTGGCTCCTAGTTCATGGATGATTATACTTTCAATTTGCGGATTGCCGCCAGGAACAGCATCGATAAAAAAGAGATATCCAGGACGGTTCTTTTTCGTTATGGTGGGTATGACCTGTACATTAAATGCTCCAGCTTCGTATAAGTCCCCAATAATCGTTCCGATAATTTCCCCCTGAACATGATCTGTTTGGACTAATATAATATTTCCTGGTTTCTCATAAATACCTTGAAGCATATTCATATGTACCACCTCTTTCGTATGGACTCTTTTCTTCCCATCCCCCTATACATTCATTGTAAATTTGAATAAGTAAAAAGGCAATATGGCACTTAATAGTTACCAAATGATATAAAAGTAATTCGCTATCTACTATCATAGTTAATATAGGGCAGAATAGAAATGTCAACAAAAAAGCATAAAACCGCATGTCAACACGATTTTATGCTTTATTAAGAAGACAAATCTAAAATTATTCATCAGGATAGATGCCATATATTTCACACGCTTCACATGTT
>DVNN01000314.1 GCA_018714325.1 Candidatus Pelethocola excrementipullorum | reverse complement strand
CTGTATGCCACAGACGAAGAAGTGCGAAGAGCCGCAAAATTATCGAATGCCGATTCCTTTATCCGAAGGCTTCCCATGGGTTATGATACGGTCTTAAATAATGATGGTGATAACCTGTCCCTTGGCCAACGACAGCTCCTTGCCATAGCCAGGGCCGCAGTTGTCAATCCACCGGTTCTTATCCTTGACGAAGCGACCAGCTCCATCGATACACGTACCGAAGAACTGGTAGAAGCAGGCATGGATGCCATCATGGAAAACAAGACCGTCTTTGTAATCGCCCACAGGCTGTCAACCGTTCGCAATGCAAATGTGATACTGGTATTGGATCAGGGTAAAGTTGTGGAAAGAGGAAACCATGAAGAACTGTTGGCTTTGAAAGGAAGATATTACGAATTGTATACCGGTGCCAGACAGCTGGCATAAGAAAGCGGTGCGGCCTACCCGCACCGTTTTTCTGTCTGCCAGTAGAGTACCTGTCACTATACCAGGGAAAACAGTAGAAAAAGACTGGACATCAAGGATGCAATCAGTGAAACCACCGTGATCTGGGTATTGATGGAAGGACCTGCCGTATCCTTAAAGGGATCGCCTACGGTATCTCCTATCACGGCTGCCTTATGAGCATCTCCGCCCTTTCCCCCATGGTTTCCAGCCTCCACGTATTTCTTGGAATTATCCCAAAGCCCTCCGGTGTTGCTCATGAACAACGCCAGGAGAAGTCCACTCACAATATTCCCTGTAAGAAAGCCTCCTATGGCGGTGACGCCTCCGATAAACCCTACCGCAAGAGTGGCCACAATGCTCACAAGACCTGCTGGTATCAGCTCACGTAAGGATCCGGTAGTGGCTATCTCGATGCAGCGGTCGTACTCGGGAACAACCCCCTCCTTCCCCTCTTTCAGACCTACAATTTCCCGGAACTGGCGGTGGATCTCTTCCACCATACGTTGAGCGTTACGGGTGACTCCAAGCATTAACATCGCACTAAATACGGCGGGAATCGCCGCGCCAACCAACATTCCAAAGAATACAGTGGGATTCATCACATCAAAGCCAGTGAGATATTTCTCTCCGGCCGCCACCAGTCCTTCCTCCACGGCGGCAACATTTACCTCACTGATAAAAGCACCCAGCAGTGCAATGACCGTAAGACCAGCCGCACCGATGGCAAACCCCTTTGTCACGGCCTTGACCGTATTACCCGCGCTGTCAAGGGAGTCTGTGATATCCAAAACCTCATCACCCAAATCCCCCATCTCCGCCAGTCCCCGGGCGTTATCCACGATAGGTCCATAGGCATCGTTGGAGATGATCATGCCTACGATGGACAACATGCCTACTGCGGCCATGGAAATACCGAACAGCGCATAATCACTGCCAAGGGGTTCACATAGCTTGTAGGAAACCAGAGCCGATACCCCGATTCCCACCAGTGCCGGAAGAGTGGATAAAAAGCCATAAGACACACCCGAAAGAATGGTAAAGGCAGGACCTGATTCACTGGCCTTGGCGGTTTGAAGCACAGGCCTTCTGCGGTCATCTGTAAAATAGTCACTGGCGATTCCGATAATCACGCCCACAAAAAGACCTACCACACTGGCCCCCCATATCCTCCATTCAAACTGAAATGCGGCCGTGGCTGCCGCGGTAAGTATCGCAAAGATTGCCGTGGTTACATAGGTACTGGAATTTAAGGCAAAGGTGGGATTGTCATTTTTACCCATTCGGGCCGTAGCCACGCCTATAATCGAAGCCAAGAGGCCGATGGCGGCGTAGCAAAACACCATGGCCACATTGATGGTTCCTCCCATGGTCTGATCCAAGGCTGCCCCCATGACCAGTGCCGCCGCCATGGAAGCCACATTGGAATCGAAAAGATCGGCTCCCATGCCTGCCACATCCCCTACATTATCCCCAACATTGTCTGCGATTACGGCAGGATTACGTGGATCATCTTCTGGAATCCCCAACTCCACCTTCCCCACAAGGTCGGCGGAGATATCAGCCGTCTTGGTAAAGATACCACCGCCCGCCTTGGCAAATAAGGCCAGTGAACTGGCACCAAAGCTGAATCCGAGCAAGGTTGTAGTATCCCCGGTGAGCCAGAATACCAGAGAGACTCCAAGTAAGGAAGTCCCCACAACGGCCATCCCCATCACCGCACCTCCTCTGAATCCGCAGAGGAAGGAAGGCCGAATTCCCATCTGGGCCGCTTCCGCTGTCTTCACATTGGCTATGGTGGCCACCGCTATACCAATTTTACCTGCTATCGCCGAGAAAATGGTGCCAAAAATGTAGGCTGCGGCCATCTGCAGATTCATGAGGAGGGAACCTTTCCAGATTGGAACCGGTAGAAAAAGAAAGATTAATACTGCTACAACTCCACAGAATTTTGCCAGAACAGCATACTCTTTATTTAGGAAAGTAGCCGCCCCCTGACGGATATAACCGCTCACCTCGGCTATTTTGGCATTGGAAGATGGCTGCTTTTTAACCCAGCTGTAAAGCCAGGCTGCCAAGCCAAACGCAATAAGAGCGGTAATAATAGAAATGATGATAAATACTGTTGAACCCAATAAATTTCACTCCTTTCATCTAATTTAACAAGTTCATCCCTTTGGTTCTTTCTTTCTATTATATTAATATATTGAGCGAATATTAGACCTAAAAAAACGTACAAACTGACTTAATTTGACAGTTTGTACGTTTACTTTTTCAATCCAGCAACTTCATATACTCTCCATAGCCTTCCTCTTCCATCTTTTCCTTGGCAATAAACTTTAGAGAAGCACTGTTGATACAATATCTCAATCCACCTCTGTCCCTTGGCCCATCCTCAAATACATGCCCCAGATGTGAGTCGCCCTTCTTGCTCCTCACCTCGGTACGCAACATTCCATAACTTTTGTCCATCACATTGCTGATCAGCTCTGAATCAATGGGCTTTGAAAAACTTGGCCAGCCACATCCTGATTCAAATTTATCATTTGACAGAAATAACGGCTCACCTGTGGTAATATCAACATAGATTCCATCCTGAAATTCATCGAAATATTCGTTTTGGAATGGAGGCTCTGTCGCACTGTTCTGGGTTACATCAAACTGTGTTTCAGTTAAACGTTTCTTTAGCTCATTCAACGGTTTTTTCTTATATTTCCTGCTTACATCCACGGCGCTTTTTGCCTTCTCGAACTTATTATATCCAATATGGCAGTATCCGCCGGGATTCTTGTCCAAATATTTCTGGTGGTATTCCTCTGCTTTATAGTAATTGAGAAGAGGCTTCACTTCAATTGCGATTTTCTCCTCATACTTCATCTGAAGCTTTTCTATGGAATCCTGAATAACTCCCCGATCCTCATCGGAGGTATAGTAGATTCCCGTCCTGTACTGAGTTCCTACATCACCGCCCTGTCGATTCACACTTACCGGATTGATGACATCATAATAGAGTTCCAATAGAAATGGCAGCCCGATTATATCATCCTCATATTGCACCTTTACAGTTTCCGCATGGCCCGTATGACGGTAACAAACTTCCTCATATGTGGGATTCTGCGTATTGCCATTGGCATACCCCACTTCAGTAGATATAATGCCTGCAATATTCTCCAGGTACTTCTCTGTTCCCCAAAAGCATCCGCCAGCCAGATAAATTTCTTTTTTCATAGACATCTCTTTCTTTATGGAATCAGCCTACCCTATATCAGGGCCATGCCTGCTTCCTGATTTCAACTTATAGTAATGCCTCTATCTCTTTTTCCAATAGTTCTGGTTTATATGCAGGTGAAAAACGCTCTTTTACATTACCCTCTCTGCTAATCAGGAATTTTCCAAAATTCCACTTGATATCCCCTGCTCCTGCAAAAGAAGTTAACCCTTTCACTTTCTTTTCAAACGCTGCCGTCTCTTCATTACTTTTATCCACGGGAGCCTCCTCTTTCAGCCAGGCAAATAATGGATGTGTATTCTCTCCATTGACATCGATTTTAGAGAATCTTGGAAATGTAGTACCATAGTTTAAAGTACAAAATTCCGATATGTCCTCATCGGTGCCCGGTGCCTGCTCCAGAAATTGATTGCACGGGAAATCCAGAATCTCCAGCCCTTTATCCTTATACTTTTTATATAGTTGCTCCAATGCTTCATATTGAGGTGTTAAACCACACTTTGTAGCGGTATTAACCACCAGCAATACCTTACCTTTATATTGATCCATGGATACTTCTTCGCCTTTGTTATTTTTTACTTTAAAATCATATATGTTCATATTCTGTTCTCCTTTTTATTTCATCTCTTGATTTACAGTATCATCGTTACATTTTAATTATATGTTAATATTATATAGTATTTTAAATAGTCTGACAAGTCGAAATTATACATAATTATATTACACATCTAGTCTGTTTCTATACCCGATAACTAAAAATTGTTTTTACTAAAAAGGATAGAGGAACGAAATCTCAGAAACTTTCCGCTCTTCTATCCTTATTCTGTCTTTATAACCGGATAAATCAATCACTTTCTTACACCCAGCACCTTCAGAAAGCGTGCCCTCTCATAGACGTAGGTGCTCAAGGGACGCATATAAGCATCATCTGTATGTGCTGCCACGAATATTTCATTGTCATAAACCGCAACAATAACAGGGCTATGGTAAAAATAACCGTCGTACGTGCCGAACTGTACCAGATCTCCCGGCTGTACATGATATCTATCCGTTTCCTCCGCAAAAGGACCAGCCCCTTTATTCCCAACTAAAAAATTATATAGATAAGGTACTCCAGTCCAGGATGGCGTACGGTTGTTTATACTGTAATAGTACCAGCCATAAACCTTTTTGTGATTCATAACTTCGCTTCCTGCGTAGAGACATTGAGATGCAAAGTTTGTGCAGTCCCCGCCCAGAGAATCAAAATTATAATAAGCAGGGTTCCGTTTGAATGCCCAGACACCTGCATAGTCGATTGCTGCCTGTCGATTATACGGTACTATAATCATCTATTTCACCGCACATTCTTTCTTTCATAATATGCCTTTAAACCATGATTGGTTTCCTCATATTCTATGATTCTGTTCCAAATATCCGGAATCAGTCTTTCTTGATAAGTACATCACACCCAAAAACATCAGTATTCCCAGCAGGCTGACCGTAACTCCCAGCCAGAATCCTTCCGCCCGAAAGAGAATGGTGATTTGATGGGTTCCCTCTGAAAGTTCACATCCCAGAAACCCGGTATTGACCACTTCTGCCGTCACAGGTTCACCGTCCACAAGAATCGTAAATCCTTTGTCAAATGGGATGCTGGTGATAAGGTAACTGCCTTTGGAAGCCGTTATGGTTCCCTGAATCCGATCCCCTTTAGACTGGGATCTATCCATCTGAAACTGGTTCTGATAAAGCCCAGTATCCTGTAGCCGATTCTCAGCTCCTCCATAAGCCTTCACATTATAGATACGATAGTGTCCTTTCCCTAACTTTATAGTGACCTGACTGCTCCCTGGCTTTAGTGACATCAGGTAAGTAAATTTTGTGTTATGATTTGCATACACATGCTGTTGGGCAGTCAGACGGTTGGTCTGTTTGTCCACCTTTATATACATGTCCTGGGAAGGATTCCTATTCTCCACATCAAAGGAAATTGCCATCAAATCCTCAGCCTCTTCCAATCCAATATCAGCCTTTATTTTAACGGCCTCATCTGCGATTATTTCATACCCATCTTCAATAGGTGTAATCCGGAGATTATCCGTATCCACGGCCGGCAATTCGAATTTTGAAGCCTCAAAAACAGGCGTTGTTTTCGCCTTATCTGCCCCATCTGTTCCATGGCCTTCAGGTACCACGGCATTCTCCATAAGTACTGTCTGATTCCGGGGAAACTCCATCTCTTTATATATATCTTCTGTAATAAGCCTGTTTGTGGCGTAAATCACTGGTGCTGCCGAATCATTCTTCCATACCTTATGTCCATCTTTTTCTAAAAATAAGGTATATCCCCCAGGCGGAGTATCCGTAATTAAATACTTAACACCCATAAGTCTTAAGAACAAAGGATTATTAGTCACTGACTGCATCATCCCATTCCGAAAAGGCTCATTCAGCCCAAAGGTTTTATTTCTAAATTCCTGATAGGAATTATTGTAGGCGGAGGAATATATGGAACTGATATACTGATTCAAATCATGAATTCGGTTAATATTCGCTTTATTCTCCTCGTGGTCTCCATTTTGTTCCAGGCGGTAAAAGGAGGTATCCTGATCCGTCACCTGACGGATCAAGTCCTGATAAGCATCAGAAGTTACGTTCTTATAAAACTCTTCCGTGACCGACACATTCGCATTTGTATTGATACCATACCCTGTAATCACTAAAACAACAGCGGCAAGATAAGGTAAAAAAGCTGTTTTCTTGAAGTGACTACAGACTCCAAAGGCAATCAACATCAGCACGGCCTCGATCAAAGAGTACACCCAATAATTAGCGAAATCGCCATCCGACCGACTACTAAAAATCAACACAAGCGTAATCACATAGGGGATAAAAAAGCGTAGTTTTTTGCCCACATCCTTTAACTGGTTCAGATAAATGACAATCAGGTAGCAAATCACCGGAAGGCAGGGGATGAAAACCTTATCCTTGCTGTAAAGACCACCATTCAGCAAATAGCCGAAAACCGGAAAGCAGAGTAAAATCAAGATTTCTAACGACAGCAGCCGCTCCCTCCAGTTGCGGTAAAACAATCCGGAAATCAGAACCGTAATCGCAAAGGTGGATAACCCTAACCCATAAGGGCTGTAGAGAATCCGAAATGGATGAAAATCCGGCAAAAACCATTCCGCCCCAATGGTGATTTTTTGTGTTCTTCCACCTCCCAGACTGTAGATTGTAGGAATCAGAAGGATCCCGCTCATCAGAATCCCAATCCCCATCCGGAACAGATACCCCATACCACAGGCGAAAAATCCAGAAAGGGTAAGCTTTTCTGTCTTTCTGAAGTACTCCGAGCTTCCGTAAAGGACCAGAACCAGCAGTCCTCCTATACTGAAGTAAAAACTGGTCATAATCATACAGAAAACTCCAAGGATCAGCAGACCACTTCTCTTCTTTTCCAGATAATAATCTGTACCAATGAGTGCAAGGCATAAAAACATCATGTAATCCACAAACATGATCTGATTATAGGAATGATAGATCAGAGGGGTAGCCAATCCAAAAACACAGGAAATCCCTGCCGCCACAACCCTTTTTTCGCATTTTTTCCGTATCCAGAGGTAAAAAAAGACGACTGATATACAGTAGCAGCAAATGCTGCTAAATATGATGTAATCGCTCATTTTCACAAAAGGGAATAAATACGAAATTAAGATAATCGGATTATAAAGCCCATAATAAGAGAAATTATAAATATTCTGACCGCCCCCCAGATTAGGTGCAAAGTTGGGAAACAGATTCCCGGTTTCATAGAACAACTGGCGAAAGTAATCTGGCAATACACTGTGTTGACTGATCCAGTCTATCTTCGATCCAAAGATTCCCAGCCGCATCACAAACAGCCAACACAAAAAACAAGCTCCCGCAGCCAGAAGTATCGGTATCTTATCCCTGCGCTGCTTCATCACCATCAACTCCCTTCTGAAGGGTCTGAAGCTGTGAACAGCTGGACTCTTTTAAGATATAGATTGGACGGTGCTTTGTCTCCAGATAAGTCTTAGACAGGTACTGTCCAAGTATTCCCGTACAGAATAACTGGACGCCGCTGACCAGGAATATGATACAGACCAGTGAAGGCCATCCCGCTACTGGATCTCCGAATAGCAATGTTCTACCTATGATAAATAGAATTATGATGAATGAAATAATCCAGAACACAACGCCTACAAATGAAGCCAGGGAAAGAGGTGCGACGGAAAATCCTGTGATTCCTTCCAGCGAATAAGAAATCAGCTTACGGATCGGCCATTTGGTATCCCCTGCACATCGCTCTGTATGTTCAAATTCCAGCCACTTGGTCTTGAATCCCACCCATTGAAAGATTCCTTTGGAAAATCGGTTATATTCGCTCATCTCCAGAACCGCATCGGTCATCTGCCGGGTCATCATACGAAAATCCCTGGCGCCATTGACAATCTCCGTCTCGGAAAGCTTGTTGATCACCTTGTAAAAGCTATCGGATAAGAAGGACCGGATACGTGGTTCCCCATCTCTCGTGGTCCTCCTGGTGCCCACACAGTCATAAGATTCGGTCTGCAAGATCCGGTACATCTGAGGCAGCAATCGGGGCGGATCTTGCAAATCCACATCCATCACAACCGTATAATTCCCGGAGGCATTGGAAAGTCCCGCATAGATGGCCGCCTCCTTTCCAAAGTTTCTGGAAAAGGACAGATATCTGCAATAAACATCCTTGCCCGCCAGTTCCTGCAGTATTGCCAGTGTATTGTCGCTGGATCCATCGTCCACAAAGATCAACTCCACAGTGACCTTCATGAAACGGATCACATCCTTCACTGCTTCATAATAAATTGGAATTGCCTCCTCCTCGTTATAGCAAGGAATAATAATTGAAATCTCAGTATTCATCCTTCATCTCCTCTTCTGCTGTCAACGACTGGCCGGCCGCGGGAAAAGACAATATCACTTTAAATAAATCCCCATCAATGTCAACAGACATCTTCCCGCCCATATTTTGAGCAAAGCTGGATGCAATTGCCAGTCCCAGACCATGGCCTTCGGTACTTCTGGATTTATCCCCCCGGTTAAAACGTTCCACGACCTCATCCGGTGTAAAATCCATCTCATAGGCAGAGATATTTTTGATAATCAGCTGTACCTTTTCCTTTACTTTTCTGGCCTCCACATAAATCCTGGTTCCAGACATCGAATACTTCAAGGCATTTTCCAGCAAATTTTGTACCACCCGGTACATCTTGCTATTATCCCCGGGAAACAACAGTGGTTCCTCCGAAAACACCTTGCGGAAAATCAGGTCACTCTGGGTTATGGCATCCCCCATATCCGCCAAAATTTGTTCCAGCAGTTTTTTCATATCCAGGGTCTCAATCACCAGTTGATCGGAGTTACTGGTAGCTTTGGACAATTCAAACAAATCCTGTATCATGTCCTTTAACTGCTCTTGCTTTGCCGAAATAACATCCACGTAATCCATGGCCTCCTCAGACAGAGGCTCTTTCTTCAAAAGGTCTGTATATCCCACCATGGAGGTAAGGGGCGTTTTCAGGTCATGGGATACATTGGTGACCAGATCGATTTTCATCCGTTCCGCCTGTACCTGCTTCTCCACACTCTTCTTCATGACCGATTCGATGTTACTCAGTTCACAGGAAGCTTGATAAAGCAAAGACTTCTCTTCTAATGCCGCAGAATCCGGAATATCTTCCCCCTCTGCCATATGGTGAATCTGCTGAAGCAGCTTTCCCGTATCATTCTGTATGTTATTTCTGAAAAAGTAGATTAGAAACAGGACAAATCCAGCTAAAGTCAAGGCTGCTGAAAAGAAAATACTAATCCCACTTCTCCCCATACGAAGCACCATATAAGCCAGATTAACGGCCACCAACACGCCAAATACCATAAGCAACACTTTACTATTATCCGCAATCCTTTTTTCCAATGGTGTGCGCATTTTATAGCGCTGTATCTCTCCATAGACAATGGAAGTATCTTTCCATTTACCCAAAACCTTCTTTCGAACCAGCATTATGGTTCCCGCATAGAGCAGACCATTTAAAAGAAGCATGGTAATAAGATAACGGAATACTTTTGCTACACTGTTTACAATATAACTCTCCCATACTTCCGGTCTATACTCGGTTACATGAACACCCCGATACCATAAAACCGCAATTACAGCCATCGGAATCAGAACCCATTCCAACTTCCAGGAATCCAGTCTCGTAGGTTGGAGGTGGTTCTTCAGCGGATATTTTTTTAAGTATCTATAACTGCCAAATATGAGAATACCACCTACTATAGTACCTATAGCGTTTCCAATTAACACAAATCTATTAAATTTATTTAAGATTGATTGGCTGTACATATAGTCTACCTGTCCATATACACTGTGTACTGCAACCAGACATAAGAATGTAATCAATGCTAACCA
>DVNN01000313.1 GCA_018714325.1 Candidatus Pelethocola excrementipullorum | reverse complement strand
GGCTTGTGTATGAGTTCTCATTGTCATACCAGGAAACAACCTGAACTTCTGTTGTTCCATTCTCAAGCGGAAGAACCATTGTCTGTGTAGCGTCGAACAGTGAGCCGTATCTCATACCAACGATATCGCTGGATACGATCTCATCTGTGTTATATCCGAAAGATTCTGTTGTGGAAGCTTTCATCTTAGCGTTGATCTCGTCAACAGTAACATTTCCCTCTACAACTGCTGTTAAGATAGTTGTGGAACCTGTAGGGGTAGGAACACGCTGAGCAGCTCCGATTAATTTGCCATTCAGTTCTGGGATAACCAGACCGATAGCTTTTGCTGCACCTGTGCTGTTTGGCACGATGTTAAGTGCTGCTGCACGAGATCTTCTTAAGTCACCGTTTCTCTGTGGTCCGTCAAGTGTCATCTGATCGCCTGTGTAAGCGTGGATGGTACACATGATACCAGTCTTGATTTTTGCTAACTCATTCAACGCATTTGCCATTGGAGCCAGGCAGTTTGTTGTACAAGATGCTGCTGAAATGATTGTATCCTCAGCTTTTAAAATCTCATGATTTACATTAAATACTACTGTAGGAAGATCGTTACCAGCAGGAGCGGAGATAACTACTTTACGTGCACCAGCATTGATATGAGCCTGTGCTTTTTCTTTGGATGTGTAGAATCCGGAACACTCCAGAACTACGTCTACTCCAATCTCTCCCCATGGGCAGTTATTTGCATCCGGAAATTTGTAGATTTTAATGTTCTGTCCGTCTACAGTGATTGAGTCCTCACCAGCTTCAACTTTTTCAGCCAAAGCGTACTTTCCCTGTGAAGAATCATATTTTAATAAATGAGCTAACATTGTTGGGGATGTCAAGTCGTTAATCGCTACTACTTCGTATCCTTCTGCGCCGAACATCTGTCTGAATGCAAGACGTCCGATACGTCCAAAACCATTGATTGCTACTTTTACTGCCATGATTTTTATTCCTCCTAAAAGTGTTTAGATTCATTGTGTTTCTTACTTTGTTAAAGAAACAACAACCTACAGCTTATTCTACCTAATTCTAACCAAAAATTCAATCCCTATTTTGATAAAAATGACGTATGAATCTGTTAGATTTTCATAAAAAAAGCCTTTTTTTGCCTATAAACGGTATAAAAACGAAAGCCACACTCCCTCAGAAGTTCTTCTGCACGGCCAAATTCATACCCTATCTGTTTAGGATTATGCCCATCTGCGCCGATCGTAATCAGCTCACCACCCAATTTTCGATAACGTTTCAGCACATCTTTTCCCGGATTGGGACAATCCCTTGCCGAACGATAACCGGCGGTGTTGACCTCAAGAGCGATCCCATAACGTATCAGCCTTTTTAACACCTCGTCGATTTCATCCGCATATTCGCGTCGGGTATACGTTCCTGCCACCTGCCCCAGATACCGGGTCAGGTAATCCAGATGCCCCAGACTTTGAAATTCATGGAAGCTGTCGATATTGGCGGCCGTGGCACGGAAATATGCACGGAGCACTTCTCTCTCATCTTGTCCTGCGAAATTCTCCCGATAATAAGGATCTTTTCCATCCAACAGATGCATGGAGCCTATGACAAAATCGAAAGGATATTGGTTCACATAGCAATTGAGCCAGTCCCTCAGATGAATCTGAAGTCCCAGCTCAACACCAAAGCGAATCTCAATCTGCTCCTTATACTTCTCCTGCATCTCGGTGATGCTGGTTAAGTATGCTTCCGTATCCAGCTGGAACTCATCCGTTCCATAATCTTTGTCATAATGATCCGTGAAACAGATACTTTCCATCCCAAGGGAGATAGCCTGTTCCACCATCTGCTCCATGGGAGCCTCACTGTCACTGGAAAAGCTGGTATGCATATGAGAATCTGCTATCATATAATTGTTCCTCCTGCGGCTACATATCCATCCTTATAGAGAACCAGTGCTTGTCCAGGGGTTACGGCTCTGACCGCTTCCGGGAATCTACAAACCAGCTCGTCCTCTCCGGTCCTCGTTGCAATGCACATAGAACCTTTGTGTCCATATCGAATCTTTCCTGTCAATTCCACATCAGTGCCCACAGGAATGTCTTCAATGCCCATGAAATTCAGCCGGTTAGCCTTTACGGTGTGAGAAAACACCTCATCTCCCTCACCTATGACCACCTCGTTGGTTTCCGGACGGATTTCCAGCACGAAAACTCTTCTTCCGGCAGCGATGTTTAGTCCACGTCTCTGCCCTACGGTATAATGGGTGATACCACGATGACGGCCTATAACCTCACCTCTTGTATTCACAAAATCACCTGCCGGCGCTGTTATTCCAGTCTCCTTTTCTATAAAGGATGCATAATCATTATCCGTGATAAAACAGATTTCCTGACTATCCTTCTTAGCGGCTACCGGAAGTCCTATTTCAGCTGCCATGGCTCTAATTTCATCCTTTGTATATGCGCCCACCGGCATTAACGTATGCGCCAACTGCTCCTGGGTCAGATTATAAAGAGCATAAGTCTGATCTTTGGCTGCAGTGACCGAATTCTGTATGGCATATCTGCCGTTTGGAAGTTTGGTTACCTGGGCATAATGGCCTGTTGCGATATAATCTGCCCCAATATCCAGGCTGCGCTTTAAAAGAGCCTCCCATTTTACGTAGCGGTTACAGGCAATACAGGGATTCGGTGTCCTTCCATGCAGATACTCATCCGTAAAATAGTCCATGACTTCTTTTTTAAATTCTCTTTTGAAATTCATCACATAATACGGAATATCCAGCATCTGAGCAACTCTGCGGGCATCGTCAACGGCGGACAAACCACAACAGCCGCCATTTTCTTGTTGTGCATATTCCTCTTCATCCTGCCAGATCTGCATGGTTACCCCAATCACATCATAGCCGGCCTTCTTCAAAAGATATGCAGCCACAGAGGAATCCACGCCTCCCGACATGCCTACCACTACTTTTTCAGCCATTTTAATATTCTTCCTCTTCTTCCTCTTCGCTGATATCTGATTTTGGCTTGTCTAAGCCTTCTATCTTAATCTGATGCTTTTCTGCGTAATCCCAGAGAGCGGCATGAATTGCCTCCTCTGCCAGCAGGGAACAGTGTACCTTTACCTTAGGCAGTCCGTCCAAGGCTTCCATAACAGCCTTATTGGTAACTTCCAGGGCTTCCTGAATAGTTTTACCCTTCACCAATTCGGTTGCCATACTGCTGGTTGCAACAGCAGCACCGCAGCCGAAGGTCTTGAATTTTACATCCTGAATCACACCCTTGTCATCGATGTCCAGGTACATCCGCATGATATCCCCACACTTTGCATTGCCCACGGTACCAACACCGCTGGCATTCTCAATTTCTCCTACATTTCTTGGATTCTGAAAATGATCCATTACTTTTTCACTGTACATAAAACTTTTCCTCCAATCTATTGGTATCCAGATCTGACTGAATAATTATTTGTGTTTTTTTATGAAGTCTTCATAGAGCGGTGACATGCTGCGTAGCCGTTCCACAATTCCTTTTATTTTATCTATGGTATAATCTATGTCTTCCTTGGTAGTCTCCTCGCTCAGCGTCATCCGCAGAGAACCATGGGCAATCTCATGAGGCAGGCCAATTGCCAGTAGTACATGAGATGGATCCAGGCTTCCCGATGTACAGGCCGAACCGCTGGAAGCAGCTATTCCTTCCATATCGAGCATGATCAGTAGTGATTCTCCTTCTATAAACTGGAAACTAATATTCACATTGTTTGGAAGTCGTTTCACCGGATCACCATTCAGGCGGCAGTAAGGAACCTCTTTGAGGATTCTCTCAATCATATAGTCACGCAGTTCTATTTCCCTTTGTGTTCTGGATTCCATGGAATCTGCGGCACGTTTTGCTGCGACCCCATATCCTACGATTCCCGGAACATTCTCCGTTCCTGCCCGGCGTTTTCTTTCCTGAGCCCCGCCGTGAACGAAGGAGCGGATCTTAACGCCTTTACGAATGTATAAAAATCCTATGCCCTTTGGTCCATTGATCTTATGACCGCTTGAACTAAGCATATCTATATTGTTTTCATCCACATTGATTGGTACCTGGGCAAATGCCTGAACCGCATCGGTGTGGAACAGTATATTATGTTCTTTGGCAATCATGCCGATTTCTTTGATCGGCTGGATGGTTCCGATTTCGTTATTCGCATACATAATGGAAATCAAGATGGTCTCCGGTGTAATCGCCTTCTCCAGCTCTTCTATTTTAACAACCCCATTCTCATCCACATCCAGATAAGTGACCTTTGCGCCTCTTTCTTTTTCAAGATATTCGCAGGTGTGGAGAATTGCATGGTGTTCAATCTTCGTGGTAATAATGTGGTTTCCCTTGGACTTATATGCCTCAAATGCGGCAGTCAATGCCCAGTTATCCGCCTCGCTTCCGCCAGCGGTAAAGTAAATCTCTTCCGGCTTAGCTCCCAGAATCTCTGCTATCCGCGCCCTGGATTTATCAATTGCCTCCTTACTTCTTCCGGCAATCTCATAGATGCTGGACGGATTACCATACATCTCACTGAAGTAAGGAATCATGGCTTCCACCACTTCCGGCGCAGTTTTAGTTGTTGCTGCATTATCTAAATAAATCATGTTGTCCATCTCCTTTTTATTCTCTAGATTCTTCACAAGCACGTTTTCCCTGAGGATACAATTTTTGCTTCTCTTCCACCAGTTGGCTCAGCATGATGGCATCCACCGCCACCGTGATGCTGTCATTGATTTTCTGCCACACATAGCGAGTCACACAAAAATCCGCCTCCTCACAGCCGCCATCCCCTTCATTGGCCGGACAAGTCACTGCATCCAGGCTGCCTTCCAGGGCTCTCAGGGCATCCCCTACGGAGATTTCACTGGCAGGTTTCGCCAGCATATAACCACCAAACGCGCCCCGTATACTTTTCACAAGCCCTGCCTTTTTCATGAGTCGGACCAGCTGTTCCAGATAGCTCACAGAAATCTTCTGACGTTCGGAAATGCATTGGATGGAGACAGCCTCATTCTCATCAGAATATGCCGCCAAATCTATCAGAGCACGTAACCCGTACCTTCCTTTTGTAGACAATTTCATCTTTCTCACCTCTACATTCGAACAAACGCGAAACTCTTACAAAGTAGGTTTCAATCATTACAGTTTCAATCCCGAGTAAATTACTCGGAATTGATTTCATTTATAGAATAGCACCGTGAGAAGGTTCTGTCAAGGTTGTTTTTTGCATATATTTTGTTTTAAGCAAACAAAAATCGGAGCGTATAATGTCACGTAAAAAAACACTGCTTTTGGGAACAGTGATCTTGACCGCTACGGGCTTTTTGACTCGAATTATAGGTTTCTTTTATAGAATATTCCTGTCGCACACAATTGGTGCCAAGGAGATCGGCATCTTTCAGCTGCTGGCTCCCGTAAGTTCACTTAGTGCCGCCATTTGTATCGGCGGGATCTCCACTGTCATGTCCAGGACCATAGCCGCAAAGACAGCCGTAGGATCCAGAAAGAGTGGATTCGATGTGCTTTTTATCGGCACGGGATTCTGCGTGCTGTTATCCATCGTTGCCGCTTTTGGCATTCATACTTTTTCTGATTTTATAGCCATACGCCTTTTGGGCGAATCCAGCTGCGGGCCAATGCTGGATATCATGGCCTATAGCATTCCTCTGGCCACCGTACATACCTGTGTCATCTCTTACTACTATGCTCAAAAAAAGACAGGAATCCCCTCTTTGAGCCAGTTGCTGGAGCAGATCGTCCGTGTCCTCACTTCTTATCTGATCTATCTGATGTTATTAAATCAGGGCATGAAACCAGACGCAAAGATGACCGTCATCGGTCTGCTGGCAGGAGAAGGTGCCGCCTGCCTCTTCACTATGATTGCCATTACCTGGGAATGCAGCAAGTATAATTATCACTTCCGTCTAAACGCCGTGTCAGCCTCTTTTACCGGGGAGTTGTTTCAGCTTTCCGCGCCGCTGACTGCCAACC
Source organism: Candidatus Pelethocola excrementipullorum (assembly GCA_018714325.1). Lineage (GTDB taxonomy): Bacteria > Bacillota > Clostridia > Lachnospirales > Lachnospiraceae > Novisyntrophococcus > Novisyntrophococcus excrementipullorum. Next base: position 1,024 of record DVNN01000313.1, on the reverse strand, counting down.
GAATCTGCATCACCCTGCTACACAGCGTGGAGGCCGTTCTGATTCCAAGCCGTCTTCGCCTTTGGGGCCTCACCAACAATGAGGCTTTGTCCACTTATGGTGTCATTACCGGAATGGCACTTCCCATGATTCTTTTTCCAAGTGCCATCACCAACTCGGTGGCTGTCATGTTGCTCCCAAGCGTGGCGGAAGACCAGGCCTCCGGCAATCTGGCCAATGTGCGCAGGACCATCGAGGCCACCATGAAATACTGCCTGATTCTAGGCATCTTTGCGTCCGGACTTTTCTGTGTATACGGAAAAACCATAGGCACACTGTTATTCAGTAATGAAGAGGCAGGTACCTTTCTGCAGATTCTGGCCTTTATCAGCCCCTTTTTATACCTGAACTCTACGCTCAGCAGTATTATGAATGGTCTGGGCAAGACCCGGTTCTGCTTTTACCAGAATATAGCAGGACTTACCACCCGAATCCTCTTTGTGGTATATGCCATTCCTGCCTTCGGAGTCCTCGGCTACCTCTGGGGCGTTCTGGCCAGTGAACTAATCTCCACCATACTAAACATCCTCTTTCTGCGGCGCACCGCCTCTTTTACCTTCGATGCCGCAGAATGTATCCTAAAGCCTGTGATCGCACTTCTGATCGCCCTTGGAATCAGCTTTGCCGTCACCGAAGTTTTAACCCGCTTCTTCCTCTTCGGCAATGTGCTGCGGCTGCTGCTGATTATCACGGCAATGGGAGTCAGTTATCTCTTTCCCTTCTTCCCCGCACTGTTAAAAAGGGCCAGAAGGTAAAAAGCGGCTGTACCGCCAGTAATTCTCCGGCTGACCTATTGTCTGCCGGGTAATTACTGATAGTACAGCCATTACCTTTTCTTTATGCGCGTAAACCCTGACATGATAGAGATTCCTTCAATGATATCACTCTACCGCTGAATCCCCATAGATGTCTGTCTGTAATTTCTTAATGGTCGCTGTAAAGTCTGGAACTAACATCTCTCCCTTGGAAGAAAACATTCCATCAT
>DVNN01000312.1 GCA_018714325.1 Candidatus Pelethocola excrementipullorum | reverse complement strand
GACCGCTGTTGTTGAAGGAAATGTTACTGTTGATCAGATTAATGCAGCAATGAAAGCAGCATCCAATGAATCTTTCGGATACAACGAGGATGAGATCGTATCCAGCGATATCGTTGGTATGAGATATGGTTCTCTGTTCGATGCAACACAGACTATGGTTCTTCCGCTGGATAACGGAACAACTCAGGTACAGGTTGTATCTTGGTATGACAATGAGAATTCTTACACAAGCCAGATGGTTCGTACAATCAAGTACTTCTCAGAGTTAGCTTAAATAGCAGAATGTGGGTTAGCCCACTTTGTTAAGATCCAAGAAGGGTCCGGTTCTCTTGGGACCGGGCCCTTTTTTTCAATATAGGAGGAAAACCATGTTAAACAAAAAAAGTGTAGATGATATCAATGTTAAGGGGCAAAAGGTCCTGGTTCGTTGTGATTTCAACGTGCCGCTGCAAGACGGCAAAATCACCGACGAAAACCGTCTGGTTGCCGCACTGCCTACCATCAAGAAATTAGTTCAGGATGGAGGACGTGTAATCCTTTGCTCACATCTTGGAAAACCGAAGGGACAGCCTCTTCCAGAGATGTCTCTGGCACCAGTAGCCGCCCGTCTGACCGAACTGTTGGGACAGGAAGTGAAGTTCGCTGCTGACCCTGAAGTCGTGGGAGCGAATGCAAAATTAGCAGTAGAGTCCATGAAAGATGGCGACATCGTACTGTTGGAGAACACTCGTTATAGAGCTGAAGAGACAAAGAATGAAGATGCATTCAGTAAAGATCTGGGTTCCCTGGCTGATGTATTTGTAAACGATGCTTTCGGTACAGCCCACAGAGCACACTGCTCCAACGTAGGCGTGACAAAGTTCGTAAAAACCAACGTGGTTGGATACCTGATGCAAAAAGAAATCGATTTCCTTGGCAATGCTGTAGAACATCCGGAGAGACCATTCGTGGCAATCCTGGGTGGAGCAAAGGTTTCAAGTAAGATTTCTGTAATCGAGAACCTGCTTGACAAAGTGGATGTTCTGATTGTCGGCGGCGGCATGTCCTATACCTTCAGCAAGGCTATGGGCGGAAGCGTAGGTAAATCCTTGTTAGAGGAAGATTACTGTGACTATGCTCTGAAGATGATGAAAAAAGCGGAAGAAAAAGGGGTTAAGTTCCTGCTTCCGGTGGATAATGTGGTTGCCGATGATTTCGACAATGATGCTAACAGCCAGGTTGTAAAAGCAGGCTGCATTCCTGATGGCTGGGAAGGACTGGATATCGGACCTGAGACAGCAAAGCTGTTTGCCGATGCTGTAAAAGATGCGAAGACTGTTGTATGGAACGGACCGATGGGATGTTTTGAGATGCCGAATTTTGCTGTTGGAACAGAAGTGGTTGCAAAAGCACTGGCTGATACCGATGCGGTGACAATCATCGGTGGTGGAGATTCTGCGGCAGCCGTTAATATCCTGGGATATGGTGATAAGATGACCCATATTTCCACAGGTGGCGGAGCTTCTTTGGAATTCCTGGAAGGTAAAGAACTGCCTGGTGTTGCGGCTGCTGATGATAAATAAACTAAAATAATGTATGAGAGAGGGTAATATAATGTCAAGAAAGAAAATTATCGCTGGAAACTGGAAGATGAACATGACACCAAGCCAGGCTGTTGAGCTGGTGAATACATTAAAACCATTGGTGGCAAATGAAGAAGTTGATGTGGTATTTTGTGTACCGGCCATTGATATTATTCCTGTTGTAGAAGCTTGCAAGGGCTCCAATATCCAAGTGGGTGCGGAGAACATGTACTTCGAAGAGAGTGGCGCATACACAGGTGAGATTTCACCGGAAATGTTGACCGACGCAGGAGTTAAATACGTGGTTCTGGGACATTCTGAGAGAAGAGAATACTTCGGCGAGACCAACGAAGATGTGAACAAGAAAGTATTAAAGGCGTTTGAACATGGTATCACTCCAATCATGTGCTGTGGTGAGACACTGGAGCAGAGAGAACAGGGTGTTACTATGGACTTCATCCGTCAGCAGGTAAAAGTTGGGCTTCAGAACGTGACAGCAGATCAGGCAAAGACAGCGGTTATCGCTTATGAGCCAATCTGGGCTATCGGAACTGGAAAGACAGCTACCACAGAGCAGGCGGAAGAGGTTTGCCGTGGAATTCGTGAGTGTGTTGCTGAGGTTTATGATGATGCCGTAGCAGCAGAGGTACGCATTCAGTACGGCGGTTCTGTAAATGCCGGCAATGCGGCAGAATTGTTCGCTCAGGCTGACATCGATGGCGGTCTTGTGGGCGGAGCTTCTTTGAAAGCAGATTTTGGAAACATTGTAAACTATAAATAATTCGATACATTATGTAGTGAGAAGGCATGTTTCCGGATGGTTTCATCTGGAAACATGCCTTTTATCTCTTGGAAATGCACACAGGACGATGGGTTTGAGGGTTCAATAAATCACATAAGTTATGGATAAGACTTGTGTTGGGGTGGAATACCATATATACTGAATAAAGTGGAATCTGCTTCTAACAGGTTTCAGCATTTTCAGGCGGTTTTTCCGTCCGAATTCTATAAAACATTATTTTCCGGAGGGATGAATCAGGATGGATATAAAAAGTTTTCAGAAAAAGTTAGGCGATGTAGTTGAACTTGCGAGGATTAATAATAGAAGATTGAGTGGTGATCTGTTGGAGAGCTTATTCGCCGGGGATGGTTTGGATGCAGATCAGATGAAAAGTGTCCACGAATATCTAAAGTCTCAGGGAATCCGTATTCTGGATGGGGATGAAGAGCTGGTGGACGAGGAGGAATTAAAGCCCATTGATTTTGATGATAAAAAGGATGCCGATCCCCTCTCACCAGAGGAAGAAGAGTATCTTAAAGCTTATATGGATGGGATAGATCCGGAACCTATAACAGAGGAGGAGAGGGAGTTGCTCTTCCAGTATGCCGGGGCGGGCAGTACTGAGGCGAAGCAGCGTCTGATTGAACTGTATCTGCCGCAGGTGGTCCAGATCGTCCGCAATATGCACCGGAAAGAGATATTTGCAGGTGACATGCTGCAGGAGGGGAATATCGGCTTATTGTCTGCCTTGGAGGCTCTGGAAACAGCTGAAAATCCCCATGAATGGATTTTACGGTCGGTTCGTAATGCTGTGAATCAGTCAATACGGATGCAGCAGGAACAGAGCTGGGAGGATGATCTTCTGATTAACAGAGTGGAAAAGCTGGAGTCTGCGGTACGGGATTTGACCGATGAGGCCGAGGACAAATTCAGCGTAGAAGAGCTTTCTGCATTTTTGGATATGAGTGTGGAGGAGATACGGGATGTTCTCCGCCTCACCGGAGATGATAAATAAGTGAGTAAAGGAGTGAGTATCTATGTTTTTTAATTTGATTTGGTTCCTACTGGGTCTGGGATTCATGGCCTGGTTGGTTGGAGTTTTGATCTTGATCCTGAGTGTTGTCGCTATGTGGATGATCTTCACAAAAGCGGGGGAAAGTGGATGGAAGTCCTTAATTCCCATATACAATGTGTATATCTTATATAAGATCAGCTGGAGTGGCAAGGCATTTGCGGTTATGATCGTCTTGGAGGTGATAGCTTCCCTGCTGGAAAGGCCCAATCAGACCTGGTTGATAAGTTTTTTTGCACTGGTGATTGGAATTATGTTACTGATCATTCATATTTTCTTTAGTGTTAAGCTGGCAGGAGCCTTTGGAAAAGGCCTGCTGTTCGCGGCTGGCTTATTTTTCTTTAATACGATCTTCATCTTGATACTGGGGTTGGGAAGTTCCCGTTATTATGGGCCTCAATAACATGACGAGTCAATAAAAACCGGGGAAACGTCTACAATTGTTTTATGGACGTTTCCCCGGTTTTTGTTACACAGTTTATCATTCGTCGTAGATGCTGACAATTTCTCCGTCCAGAATACGGTTCATATTCTTGACGGCACAAAAATTCCCGCACATGCTGCAGGTGTCTTCTTTTTCAGGTTTCGCCTGTTCACGATAGGTTCTGGCTTTTTCGGGATCGATGCAGAGGTCAAACATACCATTCCAGTCCAGCTTCTTTCTGGCGGTGCTCATCTGGTAATCCCAGTCAGAGGCTCCCTGGATTCCCTTTGCAATATCGGCCGCATGGGCGGCAATTTTGGCCGCGATGATTCCTTCCTTTACATCGTTTAGATCAGGAAGACGGAGATGCTCGGCCGGAGTTACGTAACATAGGAAGGCGGCACCGTGAGAGGCAGCCAACGCTCCCCCAATCGCTGCGGTAATGTGATCGTATCCAGGAGCGATATCGGTGACCAGAGGTCCCAACACGTAGAAAGGGGCTCCCTGGCAGATGGTCTGCTGGATCTTCATGTTTGCTTCGATTTGATTCAAAGGCATATGTCCAGGGCCTTCGATGATAACCTGAACATCCTTTTCCCAGGCGCGCCTTGTTAATTCGCCCAGTGTCACCAGTTCTTCAATCTGGGAGATATCTCCGGCATCGGCAATACAGCCGGGACGACAGGCATCGCCCAGACTCATGGTCACGTCGTACTCCCTGCAGATGTCCAGAATCCGGTCATAGTGCTCGTAGAAGGGATTCTCCTGTCCGGTCATCTCCATCCATGCAAAGATGATGGAACCACCTCTGGAGACGATGTTGGTCAGACGCTTGTTGTCCTTAAAGCGTCTGGCTGTGTTTTTGTTGATACCTACATGGATGGTCATGAAATCCACACCATCTTTTGCGTGCATCTCCACGATCTGAAGCCATTCCTCGGAAGTGATTTCTTTTAGCGGTTTGTGATAATAGACAACGGCATCATAGATCGGCACAGTGCCGATAATAGCCGGACATTCGCCGGTCAGTTTGCGCCGGAATTGCTGGGTATCTCCATAAGAGCTCAGGTCCATAATGGATTCGGCGCCCATCTTTACGGCATCATTTACCTTTTCCAGCTCCATATCCAGATCCTTCCAGTCCCTGGAAGTTCCCAGGTTTACGTTAATTTTAGTCTTTAACATGGAACCAATACCATTGAAGTCAAGGCTGGTATGTAATTTGTTGGCTGGAATCGCCACCTTTCCCTGAGCCACCAGTTCCCGGAGTTCAAGGACATCCATCTGCTCCTTTTGGGCAACTACTTCCATAGCCACGGTTGTGATGCCTTTTCTGGCGGCATCCATCTGCGTTGTGTACGTCATAGTGATTTTCCTTTCTCATTTGTTTCTTATCGGTGATATGGAAAATCTCTTTTCGATAAATCGTCAAGCGCATCGCTCTGGAGTTTTTTATCATAGGATTCGGGTGTCATAACCCTGTCCTGCAGGAAATTTTATGAATCTTCTTGCATTTGCAGGAGTTCTAGATTATCTTAGGCTCTGGAATTTCGCGTTATACCAACAATAATACTGTTTGAGCACAGCGAGTTTATTATTGTTGGTATGCATTTAGCGAAATTACAGAGTCTTAGATATTCTGAACTCCGAAACCGCAAGAAGATTCATGAAATTTCCGCGGGGCAGGGTTATGATACCCGAATCCTATGATATAAAAAAACTGCCAAAGCAGAAAAGAGAAACCAATCACCGGACCATATGGTCTGCCGTGAGTCAGGCTCCGTAAAGTTCGGAGCGTGTCTCTGGAATTCATCTGCTTTGACAGCAAGTTGCTATCATACATTATCAGCTATAATCCCTTCGTTGGCATTACCCAGATCAGGTTCAATAGGTCGAAGATCAATTACTTCCTCTCAGCCCGAATACGAGCTCCCTGTTATCGGTCTTAGTTTAGCACAGGATGAACGATGATGTCAACGGAGAAAGGAGTGTCAGCACCGGATTGGGGGGTGGGTTGGGGGAAAAAACCGGATAATGTGCGATTTCATGGTTTGTTTTTCTACATCATTGTGGTAATATAGTTCTATATCTGTGAAATTCGACATCGACATTCGGTTTGACAACAAGGAGAGGAATGCATGATTGCTATAATTGATTATGATGCAGGAAATATCAAGAGCGTGGAAAAGGCACTTCAGGCTTTGGGAGAAGAGGTTCTGGTGACAAGAGATCGTAAAGAGCTGCTTGCCGCTGATAAGGTGATTCTGCCTGGTGTTGGAAGCTTTGGAGACGCTATGGGAAATTTGCATGATTTTGGACTGGTGGATGTGATTCATGAGATTGTGGATCAGGGGACGCCTTTTTTAGGGATCTGTCTGGGACTTCAGCTGATGTTCCAGTATAGCGAAGAAAGTCCCGGCGTTGAGGGGCTGGGGTTGTTTCAGGGCGAGGTTTTGCGTATTCCGGACAAGGAAGGCCTGAAGATTCCCCATATGGGATGGAACTCTTTGCATCTGCAGAACAAAGGCAGACTGTTTGAAGGAATTCCGGAACAGTCTTATGTATACTTTGTGCATTCCTATTATCTGAAAGCGAAAGACGAACAGATCGTGAAAGCCACAACTGAATACAGCACACATGTACATGCATCTGTGGAAGAGGGCAACGTATTTGCATGCCAGTTTCATCCGGAAAAGAGCTCGGATGTGGGACTTGCGATTCTAAAGAATTTTGCCTCTCTTGGAAAGGAGGACGTGTAGTATGTTTACAAAAAGAATTATCCCCTGCCTGGATGTGAATCAGGGAAGGGTGGTAAAGGGAGTTAACTTTGTGAATCTTCAGGATGCCGGTGATCCGGTGGAGATAGCCAAGGCCTACGATAAGGCCGGAGCCGACGAGGTGGTATTCCTGGATATCACAGCAACCTCTGACAATCGGGGAACTGTTGTGGATATGGTTAGGAAGGTGGCCTCCAACGTGTTTATACCATTTACCGTAGGCGGGGGAATCCGTACGGTGGAGGATTTTAAGATGCTGTTAAGAGAAGGTGCGGATAAGATTTCCATCAATTCTTCGGCCATTTCCAATCCTCAGCTAATCAGTGAGGCGGCGTATAAGTTCGGCAGCCAGTGCGTCGTGGTAGCCATTGATGCAAAACGCCGGTCCGATGGCGGGGGATGGAATATCTATAAAAATGGCGGACGGGTGGACACGGGTCTTGATGCGGTGGAATGGGCAGCCAAGGTGGAAAAACTGGGTGCCGGAGAGATTCTACTGACCAGCATGGACTGCGATGGAACCAAAGCCGGTTACGATATAGAACTGACCAGAATCATCTCAGAAACGGTCAATATCCCTGTGATTGCATCGGGAGGTGCGGGAACTTTAGAGCATTTTTATGAGGCGTTGACCGAGGGGAAGGCAGATGCAGCATTGGCTGCCTCGCTCTTTCATTTTAAGGAATTAGAGATCAAAGAAGTCAAGAAATATCTGGCGGATAGAGGTGTATCCGTTCGGTTGTAGGAGGTTGGGCATATGCCACCATTAAGTGGAACCTGGGCACAGGAATTGAAAGGTGAATTTCATAAACCATATTATAAAGAACTGTTTGAAACAGTGGGCAGAGAGTATCAGACACGTCAGATATTCCCTCCCACGGATGATATTTTCAACGCCTTTCATCTGACCCCTTTGGATCAGGTGAAGGTTGTGATCTTGGGACAGGATCCCTATCATGGAGATGGGCAGGCTCATGGCCTTTGCTTTTCGGTAAAACCTGAGGTGGAAACTCCCCCTTCACTGGTGAACATCTATAAAGAGCTGGAAGATGATCTGGGATGTTATATTCCCAATAATGGTTATCTGATAAAATGGGCCAGGCAGGGAGTTCTGATGTTGAATACAGTGCTGACGGTGAGGGCTCATCAGGCCAACTCCCACCGGGGAATCGGATGGGAACAATTCACCGATGCGGCCATTCAGGTATTGGCAGAACAGGACAGACCCATGGTCTTTATCTTGTGGGGAAAACCGGCCCAGATGAAGAAATCCATGTTACATAATCCAAAACATTTGATTCTGGAAGCACCACATCCCAGTCCGCTTGCGGCTTACCGTGGATTCTTTGGAAGCCGGCCGTTTTCCAAAACCAATCAATATCTGGAAAAAAATGGTCTGGAGCCTATTGACTGGCAGATTGAGAATATATAGATACAGGGGTTTGAACATGAGTAAGAAAAATTCGCTAATGAAAAATGCATCACTGCTGATGGCAGCATCGATGATTTCCAGGATTATAGGCCTGCTGTACCGCCGTCCTTTGGGACAGGTACTGGGGCTGGAGGGTCTTGGATATTATGGGTATGCCAGCAACCTGTATGCAATACTGTTGTTGATATCGTCATTTAGTATACCGATGGCGGTCTCTAAGGTTGTTTCCGAGCGGCTGGCGTTGAAGCAGTACCGAAATGCCCATAAGGTGTTTCTCGGGGCTTTAGCATATGCGTCCGTCGTGGGGGGGATAGCAGGTCTTGTGGCATTCTTTGGAGGGAAGATACTCCTGCCCCAGAATCAGCAGAATGCTGTCCTGGCGTTGAGGGTTTTGGCGCCGACCATCTTTTTGTCGGCAATTTTAGGTGTTTTCCGTGGATACTTCCAGGCACATAATTCGATGATGCCAACTTCTATTTCACAGATTGTGGAGCAGATAATCAATGCAGTTATCAGTGTTCTGGCCGGATATCTGTTAATTAAGGGATTTGCCACGGATGATACCACCCATGCGATCTACGGTGCGGCCGGTGGTACCATGGGTACCGGCGCAGGTGTTTTAGCCGGACTGCTCTTTATGTTGTTTGTATATGCGGTGAATCGAAAGACCATACAAAGAAGGGTAGACAGGGATGTTTATCATGAAGAGGAGACCTTTGGAGAGGTATTTAAGATCATCT
>DVNN01000311.1 GCA_018714325.1 Candidatus Pelethocola excrementipullorum | reverse complement strand
GCTTCCAGTTCCTTCTCCCGCTTAGTAGATTCGTCCAGCTCGTCCTCGATCATCCGCTTGTTCTGTCCGATCTCCCCAATCTGAGCTTCGATTTCCAGCGCCTCTTTCTGGAGGTCTGTAAATCCACTCTGGAGATCCACGGTCTTTTCCCTGGCCTGATTCATATTCAATTTTGCAGTATTTTGCTGCAGGTGTAATTGCTGCAGCTGTTCGTTGATCTCTGCCCTGGTATCTCTCAGCTGATTCCGGCTGTTCCGGCTTTCCTCGATGGCTGTCTGCATGGCACTCAGATCCTTCTTAAGTGCCTTGACACTGGATTCCAGTTCCTCTATCTCACGGCGGCGTCCCAACAGATTACTGCTGTTTCTAAAAGCACCACCGGACATGGATCCTCCCGGACTCAGCAACTCTCCCTCAAGCGTAACCATACGTAAGGATTGCCTATACTTCCGCCCCAAAGCGATGGCATGTTCGATGGTATCCACCACCAGAGTACGCCCCAGCAGATGGCCGCAAAGCCCTTCGTAAATGCTGTCGTACTCCACCAACTTACTGGCTACGCCGATGACACCAGGTTCTGTTAAGGCAGCCTCATTTGGAAAGGACTGTTTTCGATTCATGCTGGTCAGTGGCAGGAAGGTGGCTCGTCCAAACCGTCCCCGTTTCAGATATTCTATCAGGTATTTTGCCGTATTCTCATTGTCCGTTACGATATTTTGGATACTGCCTCCCAAGGCCGTCTCCAACGCTGTTTCATACTTCTTCTGCGTCTTGAAAAGGTCGGCCACAACGCCGTGGATTCCCGGATTCTTGTCCTTTTGTTCCATGACCTTACGGATACTATTGCCATATCCGTCATACCGCTCGGTGATATTCTTCAAAGATTCCAGTCTGGATTCTTCCCTGTGATATGCAGTCTGTCCGATCTCCATCTGTCTGGTCTGCTCCGAGAGAAGTGCCTGAATCTCTGATATCTGACGATCCGCCGCCTCGAAATCAGACCTGGTCTTTTGCACCTTCTCTTCCATATCTGCATATCCCTTTTGCAGTTCTTCCAGTACCTTGACCTGCTGTGCCTCGTCGCTCTTCAAACGAAGCAGCTTTTGATTCAGCTCTGCCTTACGGATACCCGTCTGTTCCAGCATGGCATCGTACCTTTGGATTTTTCCCTTGATGGACCCACGTTTATTCAAAATCTCGATGATTTCGTTCTTTCCATCTTCGATGGCAAAGTGATTCCCTTCCATCTGAAGCTGAAGGTCACGGAGTTCTTGTTCTCCCGATTCCTTTTTTTCACTCACTTCGGCTATCTGAGCATTCAACTCTGACTGCTCCTTCTGGTAAGCACTCATGGACTCTTCCCGCCGGTTTAATTCCTCCCGGACAGCGGTAATTCTGGTCTTATAATGCTCATCATTCATCTCGGCCGTATGTATCTGTTCCTTTAAAAGCTCAATCTGACTCTCCAACTGCTGCTTCATCAGGGTATTCTGGCTGGACTGGTCCCTGACGGACTGTATGTTATCATCCAGTTCTTCCAATTCCTGTTCCAGCTTCCCATACTCCTGCTTCGTCCGCTCAAAGGAATCGTTGGCTTCTTGCAGTTCCCTGGTGGCTTCCTCATATTTGCCGCCAACTTCCTGCATCTGTCCGTCGATTCGCTCCAATTCCATCAGGAAGAGATTCACATCCAGATTCTTTAATTCTTCTTTCTTCTTCAGATAGATTCTGGCGGATTCAGACTGACGTTCCAATGGCCCCAGCTGTCTGGTCAGCTCTGAGAGAATGTCCGTAACACGGACCAGATTCTGCTGTTCCTCTCCCAGCTTTTTGAGAGCCGTTGCCTTTCTCCTCTTGAACTTCACGATTCCGGCAGCCTCATCAAACAACTCCCTGCGCTCTTCCGGCTTTCCGCTCAAAATCTTATCGATCTGTCCCTGCCCGATGATGGAATATCCTTCCTTACCGATACCTGTATCATAGAACAGTTCATTGATATCCTTCAGACGACAGGCCGTCCCATTCAACAGGTACTCACTCTCTCCGGACCGGTACAACCGCCTGGTTACAGTCACCTCTTCATATTCAATATTCAGTTTATGATCCGAATTGTCCAGGGTGATGGCAACGGATGCATATCCCAAAGGCTTCCTGGTCTCCGTCCCCGAGAAGATGACATCCTGCATATTGCCACCCCTCAGCTGCTTCGCACTCTGCTCACCCAGAACCCAACGTACCGCATCACCTACGTTACTCTTACCACTACCATTGGGTCCTACGATACCGGTAATACCATCATGAAATTCCAGTACTATCTTATTGGCAAAGGATTTAAACCCATGCATCTCAATCGTTTTTAAATACATATGTCACCTACTCTTCTTTAACCTGCAGATGGCATCATATGCCGCCTGCTGCTCCGCCGCCTTCTTGGTCCTCCCGGAGCCTGCTCCAATCCGTTCCTGCCCCACAAAGGCCTCAGCCTCGAAACTCTTATCATGATCGGGCCCATTCTCACCCGTAATCACATAAGTGACATCGCCTTCCTTCTCCCCCTGAATAATTTCCTGAAGGATAGTCTTGCTATCATAAAAGAGCTGCTTATGCTCCACATCGTCCAAAACATGAGCCAAAACAAACTCTTTTGCATTAGCAAAACCACCGTCCAAAAAGATCGCCCCGATCACTGACTCAAACGCATCCGATGTGATCGAATCTCTCCCTCTTCCTCCAGTAGCCTCTTCACCCTTCCCCAACAACAAAAAACTCCCCAAATCCAACTCCCTGGCATCATAAGCCAAAGTAGGCTCACAAACCAGACTAGCCCTCATCTTCGTCAATTCTCCCTCCGACTTATCCTGATAATTCCCATACAAATACTCCGAAGTCACAGCCTCCAAAACCGCATCCCCCAAAAACTCCAACCTCTCATTACACTCCAGCCTGCTCATCTTATGCTCATTCGTATAAGAACTATGCCTCATAGCCATCACCAACAACTCAAAATCCCGAAACCGATACCCAATGATCTGCTCCAACTCTTTAATCTTCTTTAAATTATTCATGACTCCATTCCTTTCATTCAATTAGCCCAACAATTCAAACCCAAACAACAACACAATCCAACTTGCCACAACAAATACGATGCCCAAACCTCCCTATAACACATCCAAAAATATCAAACCCTTTTCCGAATCCATTCAAGACCAATACCCAGAATCCCAAACACAATACCTAATTAACACTTTCACATTTCCTAATCCAAACAAATAAACAAATACTCCCACCTAAATCACAGAAGCATCATCCCAATACAATCATAACACCTATCCCCCACCGAAAAAGCACTCCAGCTTACATTCCACCACCCCACCCACACTAGGAAAACCGAGTTGCTAAACGAATGATTTTAAAAGCGCAATACCTCCCCCAAAACAAGCACCCCTATTGTCTTAGTCAGCCAGGCCTGCCGTGATAAGATAAGTGGGCGGGCAACTCAATAGGCGCTGTGCATCTGCAACCCCTTTAGAATTTCTTATGCCTTTTGCCCTTTGCGTTGATATCCCAGGAAGAACTGTCTGAGCGCAGCGAGTTTTCTTCCTGGGATATCGCCCTTAGCAAAGGACAAAAGACATTAGAAATCCTTAAGGGGCGAAGCCGCACAGCCCCATTGAAGTGCCAGCCCACTTATCTTATCACGGCAGGCCGTCCCCCCCACAAAAAAAGCTGTTTCAAAACAAGATCGCTTTTGAAACAGCCCATTTGTTAACTAATTGCTTTTTTGATCTGTTCAACTGCATCTCCTACAGATACAATTTGTTCCGCGTCTTCATTGGATATCTCAATGTCAAATTCCTCTTCAATGCCCATGATAATCTGGAAAATATCCAGTGAATCCGCTCCCAAATCATCAACAAATGTGGTATCCATAGTAATCTCTGCAGTATCCACATTGAGGACATCTGCTATAATCGTAACCAATTTTGAAAATTCCATACTTATCTTTCCTCCGCCGGGGCAACATTATCTGCTATGTGCTCCTTGATTTTTTCACTGATTTGTCCATTCTTGAATTGAATACACTGTAAGATAGAGTTTTTAAATTCCAATGCTTTGGAACTTCCGTGGGTCTTTACCACCAGTCCCTTCAGTCCAAGAAGCGGAGCTCCGCCATACTGGCTGGAATCAAAGGATTTCAACGTGGTTTTCAGCGCCGGTTTTACCAAAAGCGCTCCTATCTTACTACGCATCGTGGACATCATGCCGCTTTTCACTTTCTTAATCAGAGTTGCACCAACGCCTTCATAAAGCTTCAGGATTACATTACCCACAAAGGCTTCACAGACAATCACATCCGCCGTTCCTTTCGGAATGTCCCTCGCCTCAATGCTGCCTATGAAATTAATATTCTTATTGGCCTTTAACAGAGGAAAGGTCTCTTTTACCAGAGCATTCCCCTTTTCCTCTTCCATGCCGATATTCACGATTGCAACCCTGGGATTCTTCACTCCAATCACCTGTTCCATATAGATGGAACCCATGGCCGCAAACTGAGCGAGATGGGAAGCACGGGCATCCACATTGGCGCCGCAGTCAATCAAAAGGGACGCTCCCTTTTCCGTGGGGATCAGTGGTGCAAGGGGCGGACGTTCCACGCCTTTTACCCTGCCCACGATTACCTGGCCGCCAACCAAAACCGCGCCGGTGCTCCCGGAGGATACGAATGCATCTGCTTCCCCGTGACGGATCATATTCATGGAAACCACAATAGAGGAGTCCTTCTTGCCACGGATGGCGCTTACAGGCGGTTCTCCTGTCTCAATCACCTGAGAGGCATGTACCACCTGAATTCTATCTTTGGGATAGGTATATTTGGACAGTTCAGCATTCACCACATCTTCTTTTCCCACCAAATATACAAATATCCCCTGATTCTCGTTTACAGCTTCCACAGCACCTTTTACCGGTTCAACAGGGGCGAAATCACCGCCCATGGCATCCACTGCAACTTTTACAAGTTCACCCATAGTCTCATTACCTGCTTTCAATTCACAATATATATGAATAATAATACTAGACATCCTGTTAAAATGCAAGCGTTAATATGTAGGCCTCCCATCTCTACAAAAGCCTTGGAACACACTCTTTTCCGTTACGAAAAAACAGGACAGACCAGAAAGTACTTGCTTCTGACCTGCCCCATATCTTAAATCAAACTATATTTTATTATTCGGACGGCTGTCCTTCCTGCTGCTGTTGTTCGGCTGCTGCCTGAGCGGCTGCCTCTTGTTCTGCCTGTTGAGCCGCCTGCTGGGCTGCTGCCTCTTCCGCCTGCTTCTTGGACTCCGATCTGCCCTCTGCGTCAATCGCATGACCTTCAATCTCAACATCTCTGGCCATGGTTCCGTCCGGGTTCAGATAGTACCAGGAACCATCTCCATCATGGAACCAGCCCGTTCTCATAACACCATTTTCATCGAATGCATAACGCTGCCCATCAATATCTTTCCAGACACTGGTGGCATAGTTACCATCAAACAATTGGAACCTATGTCCAACTTCCTCGTCCACCCAGTTTCCTTCGGGCACAATACTCACCTCAACCACCGTACTGGTGGATTTTGATATACTATCAC
>DVNN01000310.1 GCA_018714325.1 Candidatus Pelethocola excrementipullorum | reverse complement strand
CAGATTATTCAGTGGAAGAAGAATCAAGCAGCACCAATCAGGAAGCAGATCAACAAGATCTCGGAAAAGCAGATCAGGATACAGAAGATGAAGAAGTTTCTGAAAACACAGAAGAAGTCCAGGAGTCTGCTCAGCAGCAGGAGGAACCTTCAAAAGAAGAGTCAGGTAATGCTGTGTCAGGAAACACGATTATAGAGAATGAACACAAGACCATTAAAACATTTAGCCCGGATGAAGTTGAGACGATGACCGGATATTCTGTGGACGTGTCCAACATTGACAATATCTACAGTGCCTTTGAAAACACTTCTACTTGGACGGATGGTGGATTTACAGAGGAGGAAGCGGATCTAATAGCGTCCGGTGTATCCAGTTATTCAGATAGTGTAAAGGGAAAGCTCCGTGGGATGGCAAATGCAAAAGGGCATAAGTCCTTCAAAGTGATTATCATTAAAAAGCAAAGCTATACAGGTGTTGAATTCGGATTGGATGAGAATAATTAAGGGGTAAGAATATGCCTTCAAGTGTATGGTTTTGACAGACTGGCACTTGGAGGTTTTTTAGCATAAGAAAGTGAAAAAATACTGAATTGCCTTGCTCTTCATGATATAATCAAACAAACCTATATTATAAAAGGTGGAGAGCAGTTGTATCTATCGGGGGGATAGGATGAAAGACAAAAGTAATAAAAAAGAATCGGGAAAATTCCGTGATCAGCTACAAAGATCCGTATTGCGAAGAATCATAATCTTATTGGCCGTTGGTGGGGTAATGTTTATTTTGGGACAGTTATTAATTACTTATACTGTCAATGAAGGAAATGCGAGAAGCAATCTGGATAAGCTGGAATCGGTATTTCTCAATTTATATAATAGAAATCATGATTTTTTGGAAAAGGAAGAGGTTTCTCTTCATGGGATTGATATCATAGAGGGCAATGAGGATACCACCTGGTTGGAACAGACATTTTATAGGTATAATTCTGAGGGAAGTGTGGAAAATGAGATGATTCTGTCTGATGCCAGTGGAGAAATCAGGTATTCTTCCTTCAGCGATAAGGAATTAACCTCATATCTTGTGAACTACAACGATGCCATTTGCTTTAAAGTAAAAAAGAGTGGTGAAAAAGATATTTACCATGCGGTCTATTTTGATACCGGAAATTATTCGGACTATATGTTTGTAAAACCGCTGTATCATGACGAGGAGCTCCTTGGGTATCTGACCTTATTTCTATCGGGGGATGATTGGAATTTTTACTTGTCTAATAAGAATTTTGACGGTGTGATCACGGAAAAGAGAAATAATGTGATTTATTGCAGCAAGGGTAAGCTGACGAATCCTGTGAATAAGTTCTATCCGGCCTCAGGCCGCCTCGGCTACTATAATGAGGATAGGTATTGGACGATTTCCAAAAACCTGGCCGATTATGATGTGACGATTCATTCCCTTGTATATTATCCCAAGAATACAGGCTTTTTCATCGGACTTTTGATTATTGCAGTTATGAGTCTCTTCTGGTACAAGATCGCTAATTGGATGGCGGCCGCAATGGCGGATAATAATGCCGACAGGATTGGAAAACTGGTAAAAGAAATCCGAATCATACGTAAGAAGGACCATAGACACAGGATCGAGATGGGAACCGAGGATGAATTTGAAGAGGTGGCCTATCAGATTAATTATATGCTGGATAATATTCAGGCGTTAAATGATAAGAATACCGAGCTTTTGCAGTTGAATAATGCCATGGAGATGGGTCAGTTGACCGCACAGATAAATCCGCATTTTTTATATAATACCTTGGAAATTATAAGGAATCTGGTGAGTATGGATGCCAGGAGGGCAGATGAGTTGATTGTTTTACTTACTCAGCTTCTCCGCTATAGTATTAATCATCAGGTCATGGATGTTTTATTTGCGGATGATATGCAGTATATTCAGATGTATCTGGATATCCAGAAGTGCCGGTTTGGGGACCGGTTTGCTTATACAATGGAGATAGAGGAAGCATGTGAGCGGTGTATGGTGCCAAAACTTCTGTTACAGCCTTTGATTGAAAACAGCATCAAGTATAGCTTTAAAAAGCAGATGAACATCCACCTGGATATCAAGGGGTGGATGGAGGGAAAACGGCTGATGCTTTCTGTGACAGACGATGGCCCGGGAATGGATCACAAATCATTGGAGGAGTTGAATGTCAGGCTGACCAAGGCCAATAATGACACGGGATCTTATGGACTTCATAATATATCCAGAAGGCTTTACCTTCAATATGGAGAGGAAAGCGGCATCAAGGTCAGGATGGGGAAGGAAAAAGGGTTGGAAGTAATCGTCAGCATTATGCAGAGTGAGTGGGAGGTATAGATGTTTCGGTTAATTATCGCAGAAGATGAGGATATTATCAGAAAAGGGTTGGTTTATTCTATTCCTTGGGCGGATATGGAGTGTACGGTTGTAGGTGAGGCAGGTAACGGGGAAGAAGGAGTGGCATTAATAAAAGAGCACCGTCCTGATATCGTGATTGCGGATATCAATATGCCTGTAATGGACGGGTTGGAGATGATCCGTCAGACTTATGAGGAGTATGATTATTCCGCTATCATTCTATCGGGCTATTCTACCTTTGAGTATGCTCAGCAGGCAATTCAGTATGGCGTCTTGGGATATTTGTTGAAGCCGCTGCAGCTTTCTGAGATTCAAGAGACTATTGCCAGGGCTCAGAAAGAGCAAAAAGTTAGGCAGACCTATATCAATAAACAGTTGAGCCAGGATGATTGGAAGAACATGGATCTAATCAAGGCTTCGGGAAAGAAGGAGGTAGAGGATACCGTTACAAAGCAGATGCTGGAGTTTATCTCAGATAATTATCAGAATAAAATTGTCATGCGTGATGTGGTGGAAATGATGAATTATAGTGAAACATTTTTAAATAAAAAGTTCAAGGATTCCATGGGAACCACCTTTATTGAGTATTTAAACCGCTATCGTATCCAAAAAGCGTTGGAAATGCTGCGGGAAGGAATTCCGGTTCAGGAAGTGGCATGGCGGTGTGGAATTGGTGAATATAAGTATTTTGGCGCCGTTTTCAAAAAATATATTGGATGTAGTCCTAAAGAATATAGGTTTATGATCGGTGAAATATAAAGTGGAATAACAGAAATACCAAACAATGAGGAAATTTCAACCATTGTTTGGTATTTTTTCCTTTTGTGATGGAAATTGGGTATCAAACAATTGTGAAATTGTATAGTATTAGGTCATTGATAGATAAAGTATTAAGGAGGAGAGATAAGATGAGTGTAGGAATCTCAATCAAGCACGGAGTTAAGAAATATGGCGCTAAAACGGTTATTCCTGATTTATCCTTAAATATCAGAAATGGCGAACTGTTTACCTTGCTTGGGCCATCTGGATGCGGTAAAACCACTTTGCTGCGTATGCTGGCAGGATTCAATAGTATTGAAGGCGGAGAGTTTTACTTCAATGACAAGATGATCAATGAAATGGATCCTGGAAAACGTAATATTGGTATGGTATTCCAGAACTATGCAATTTTCCCCAATATGACGGTACGGAAGAATGTGGAATTCGGCCTTAAGCAAAAAAAGGTTCCAAAAGACGAGATGAGAAAGGAAGCCGAGAAATTCTTGAAAATAGTTCACGTGGATCAGTATGCGGACAGCATGCCGGACCAGTTGTCCGGAGGTCAGCAGCAACGTGTTGCCCTGGCAAGGGCTTTAGTGATTCGTCCCGATGTTCTGCTGATGGATGAGCCACTGTCTAACCTGGATGCCAAGCTGAGAGTGGAGATGCGTACGGTAATCAAAGCCCTCCAGAGGGAAGTTGGCATCACAACCGTCTACGTTACCCATGATCAGGAAGAAGCCATGGCGATTTCAGATCGAATTGCGGTTATGAAGGATGGAGTGATTCGCCACTGCGGTAACCCTAAGAATATTTATCAGCGTCCGGCGGATTTATTTGTGGCCACATTTATTGGAAAATCCAATCTCTTAAAGGCTAAATTAAAGATGATAGAGGGGCAGTGTTATCTGGAGTTCCTGAACGGATACCAGGTTCCATTTGAAAATATCCTCTCAAATGAGCAGAAGGACAGGGATATTATTGTTGCCGCGAGACCGGAAGAACTTCTGGTATCTCCTGTAGAGAGTGAAAGCGTACAGGATGGGATACGGGCCGTCATCAAAGACAGCGTATTTCTGGGGCTCAACACACATTATTTTGTTAAGCTGGAAACCGGAGAAGAAGCCGAAATCATACAGGAATCCAAGATTGATTCCATTATACCTCAAGGCAGTGACGTTATCCTGAAAATTAATACACATAAGGCAAATGTCTTTGATGAAGAGACTTCTTTAAGTATCATGACAGGAGTGCAAAGCAGTGTAGGCCTGCAAGATGGAGAGGGGGCTTAATGGTATGAATGTTAAGCGTAAAAAGGCAGATTTGTGGACAGGTGTCTCGATATTCCTGATGATACTATTAGTCATATTTTTGATTTATCCGCTGGTTAATCTGCTGAGGCAATCTGTAATTAAGGATGGGAAATTCACCTTGAGTGCTTTCCAAACTTTTTTCGGACAGTCCTATTATTGGGGGTCTGTGATTAACAGTGTGAAAATTGCTGTTTGTGTAACTGCATTAAGTTTGTTGCTGGGTATTCCCTTTTCGTATTTTTACAGTTTCACCAAATTAAAGGGAAGAAAGCTATTATTTATCTTGTGCCTTCTTTGTACCATGTCGGCGCCATTTATCGGTGCTTATGCCTGGATTTTGTTGATGGGCAATTCAGGATTGATCACGGGCGTGCTCAAGTCTATTGGTATTAAGGGATTCTCCATCTATGGATTTTGGGGAATTGTGCTGGTACAGTCACTGAAACTTTTCCCTCTGGTTGTCATCTATATGAACGGAGCCTTCCGGGATATTGACAATTCTTTGATGGAAGCGGCCGAGAGCATGGGATGTAAGGGCATCAAACGCTTTTTCCGGGTTATCATGTCACTGACCATGCCCACGATATTGGCGGCAGCACTTTTGGTATTCATGAGATCCTTTGCGGATTTTGGAACGCCAGTCCTCATCGGTCGTGGATATTCCACCTTCCCGGTTTTGATCTATAATCAATATCTGGGTGAGAATGGATCCGATTATCATTTTGCAGCAGCAATCAGTGTCATTGCAGTTCTGGTTACGGCAGCTATTTTCATCATACAAAAGGTTGCAACCAGTAAGTTTAAGTTCACCATCAATGCGTTACACCCCATTGAACCGAAAGAGTCAAAAGGTGTTTCCGGTGTTTTAAAACATGTTTTTTGCTATCTGCTGGTTGGAATTTCTCTTTTGCCCCAGTTGTATATCGTGAATATGTCATTTAGAAATTACACGAACAGTATTTTAAAGCCAGGTTATTCTCTGATAAACTATCAGACAGCACTGGAGAAAAACTTATTTACATCCATGAGTAATACCTTGATTATCAGCTTTGTCACATTGGCTGTTATTATAGTGGTTGCGGTTTTGATTGCGTATCTGGTTGTGCGCCGGGGGAATCTGTTTAATAATAGTATTGATACGATTTCTATGTTGCCTTATATTATGCCGGGCGGTGTAATCGGTATTTCCCTTATTATTTCATTCAGCAAAAAGCCTTACGCGTTAACAGGAACCTTGATGATTATGATTATAGCTCTGGTGATACGCCGTATGCCATTTACCAGCCGTTCGGCGACTGCGGCCATGATGAAGATCCCCATGAGCATCGAAGAGGCTTCCTTAAGCCTGGGGGCATCTAAGTCAAAGACCTTTTTGGGAATTACAGTGCCCATGATGTCCAGCGGAATTATTTCGGGAGCTGTTTTGAGCTGGGTTTCCATTATAACAGAAATGTCTTCAGGACTTATCTTGTATAATAACCGGACGATAACGCTGACCATTAGTACCTATGCGGCAATCACCGGGGGAACTTATGGTGTAGCGGCAGTTTTTGCAACAATTACATTGGTATTTACCATTATCTGCCTTGTCGTTTATCTGAAGTTTACGAAGGCAGAAGATATTAAGATGTAGTACATAGGAGAGGAGAAATGAGATGAAAAAAAGAGTATTGAGCGCGTTATTGGTGGGAATGATGTTTTTAACAGCCTGTGGAGGCACGGAAAAGGAGGATCAGTCCTCTGCAAAATCGGATAGTAAAGCTACTGAGTCAGTAGCGGCTGAGGACCGCCCTTATTATGTAAGAGGTGAGGATGACATTACAGGTGTCATAACTGTTTATACAACCATGGAAGAGACCCAGCAGATGGTTCTGAAGGATCTGTGGAATAAGTATTATCCCAATTGTAAGATTGAAATTCAGGCGGATTCCGTAGGAACATTGGCCGCAAGAATCAGAGGGGATGAAACCTGTGATGCGGATGTTGTAATCGGCGGATTGTTTGAGGCGGATGGTGATATGTATCATGATATTCTTCACCCATATGTAGCAGTCAATGATGAAGAACAGATGTATCATGATGAGTCCGGATATTATACCTTCTATGATGTACAGGTGATGAGCCTCGTGGTAAATCCCGAACTCCGTGACGAGCTGGGAATTGAGATCAAGGGGTATGAGGATTTGTTGAATCCTGAATTGGACGGAAAAATTATACTTGCAGCACCCGATGCGACATCCTCTGGATGGCGTCAGCTTCAGACAATACTTGCTGTGATGGGTACAGAATTTGACGATGAAAAAGGATGGGATTATATTGAGAAGTTAATGCCTATGAGCTTTAGCTCCACATCCTCGAAAGACGTTTATAATCTGGTGAGCAATGGGGAGTATGTCGTGGGATTATCTTATGAATCCAGTGTAGAGGCATTGATTCAGGATGGAGCACCCATTGAAAATGTCTATATGGAAGAAGGCAATACAGCCATGGCCAGCGGCGGTGCGATATCCAAGAATGCACCTAATTTACCGGCTGCAGAAGCCATGATGGATCTGTTAGCATCCTCCGAATTCCAGACTGCCCGAGCAGAGGAATCATCAGGCAGAGGATCTAATAAAAACTGTGAACTGTTTAACCTGCCAAAAGAAAGTGAATTAGATCTGGTATCATTGGATTTTGATTACCTTACAGAAAATAAAGATCAGATGTGTGAGCATTGGAATCAGCTTTGGGCGGAAATCAATTAAACAGGTTCAGATAATTAATGATTGAACCAGTCTAGGGGGCTGGCGAAGAAAGTACTCTTCGCTGGCCCTTTTTTATTCGTGTAACAATATGAAATCAAACCTGATTAATATCATGAATGGTGTGATTTAATAGAATTGAAATGACCCTTTGCCTATGAAAAAACAAATGAGTTTGATAAAGAAAACAAAAAACAGAAAATGATATTGTATCTTCATGGAAAGTGGAAATAGAGTCGCCACAAGGGGAATTTTTGTAACAAGAGTGCCCCTGTAGATATAGTCGATTATAAAGTGAAAAAAGAGAATGTTTATGATAGGACTTAGGTTTATATTGTGCTATACTTTTCTATAAATAAAGGAGGAGAGGGTTGTGGAATGTATCGATGATTGTTGCTTTTTGATACTGGCTGGGGGAAAAAGCCGACGTATGGGGAGTTGTAAAGCAGAGCTTGAGATTCGTGGGACTACCTTTCTGGAATATCTGGTGGATAAGGCAAAGAAAATGGGATTTGGGGAAATCTTTCTATCGGGGTATGAAAAAAGGTTACAGGGAACAGTATACATCCCTGATGAGATTGAGAATCGGGGGCCCTTGGGAGGGATATATTCCTGCTTCAAGGCCACACACCATCCCTATTGCTTTGTGGTAGGGGTTGACATGCCGCTGATTAGGGAAGATACCGTGGAGGAACTTCTGAAGACTCATAGGAGAAACTGTCCGGGGGCCACCCTCCTGACACACGACGGCAAGACAGAGCCTCTGGCTGGTATCTACGATACCCGGAATCCACAGGTGCTGTATGATATCATCAGCCAAGGCGCCGCACCTGTTTATCGGTATTTGGATGCGGTGGGTTTTGAAACCATGGAATTGAACGAACCGTTGGAATCCATTATGAATTTTAATACGCCGAAAGAGTACGGAAAACTGAAAGATATTCTCGACAGGGAAGGACGATAAGGAATGGAAGGGAAAACATTATATCGGAAAATACCAAAGATAGACAAGTTGTTGGAAGAACCCAAAATACGGGAAATGGAAGAACGCTGGGGGCATTATCTGACGGTGGAGGCGGCAAGGCGGTGTGTGAATGAAATCAGATCCGCCGCTCAGACAGGAAATGAGCAGGAGGTAGAAGCTCGGATCGAAGATATTACTTCCGCCATGGAAGCGTATTTGGAAGAATACGACCGATTGCGTATGCAGCCGGTGATAAACGCCACCGGTATCATCTTACATACAAACCTGGGGCGTGCTCCCTTAAACAAAGAGATTGTGGAATCAATCAGCGGTATGATGTCCGGTTACAGCAATCTGGAGTATGACTTAAAAAGTGGCTGCCGGGGAAGCCGGTATGCGCATTTTGCGGAAAATATCTGCAGGCTGACCCATGGAGAAGCGGCTTTGGCGGTGAATAACAATGCCGGTGCGGTTCTGCTGATGCTCTCGGCTCTGACCTGTGGACGTGAGGCGGTGGTTTCCAGAGGGGAACTGGTTGAAATCGGCGGCAAATTCAGGATTCCTCAGGTTATGGAGCAAAGTGGAACCCGGTTGGTGGAGGTG
Organism: Candidatus Pelethocola excrementipullorum; assembly: GCA_018714325.1. GTDB lineage: Bacteria > Bacillota > Clostridia > Lachnospirales > Lachnospiraceae > Novisyntrophococcus > Novisyntrophococcus excrementipullorum. Next base: position 24,675 of record DVNN01000310.1, on the reverse strand, counting down.
GGAACAACCAACTGCACCTATGCCAATGACTATGAAGCCGTAGTCACTCAGGACACAGCCGCCTTCTTAAAAGTATCCACCAGTAACTACAAAATTCAAGGGTATACCCGTGAATCTTCCATTGAGGAGCTTGTGGGGATTGGGAAGAAGCATGGAATACCAGTGCTGCAGGACTTAGGTAGTGGATGTTTTGTGGACTTGAAAAAATATGGTCTGCCAGAAGGCAGCAGTGTGGCCGAAAGTCTGGAAAAGGGCGTGGATTTGGTTTGCTTCAGTGCGGATAAACTGCTGGGAGGACCCCAGGCGGGGATTCTGGTAGGAAAGAAAGAATTGATAGACAAGATTGCGGTTCATCCTCTTATGCGGGCACTGCGTATCGATAAGTTTACTGCGGCGGCTCTGGATGCGGTTTTGGATTGTTATGTGAGAGAAGCGGATTGTACTGGGAAAATTCCTGTATTGGAGATGTTGAGCCGTCCCTTGGATCGATTAAGAGAGGATGCCATGCGCTTGCAGGAAGTCCTCAGCATCCATGAAAACGTCCTTGTGAAGACGAGGATCAGAGAATCATCCGCCAGGCTGGGAGGGGGTGCTATGCCGGAAGAAATCATATCCAGTATCAGCCTGGAATTGCGGCCTCTTAGAATCTCGGCCCGCAGAATGGAAGAAAATCTACGATTAGGGAAACTGCCGGTGATAGCCAGGATCGAAGAAGCGTGTATTGTGTTGGATATGCGCACAATAGGCAGTGAGGAAATCCAGATTCTTATGGAAGTTTTGCCGAAAGTTATGTTGTGTTAAGGATTCTAATTTGTTATAATCTTCCATATAGATAAAGTTGAAGATTTCGTCTGAAGAGTATTTTAACAGGAGGAGGTATGTAGCAGTGAAGCAGGTACAAACAACGTGTGTGTACTGCGGCGCCGGATGTCAGATCTTGATGAACGTGGATGAAGAAACTAACAAGATTATTGATGCAGAGCCGGCAGATGGGCGCACTAACCAAGGTAGACTGTGTTTAAAAGGTCATTATGGATGGGATTTCCTAAATGATCCTCAGATTCTTACGAAACGGCTGCGGAAACCCATGATTCGCAAAGGTGGAAAAGGGAGTCCGCTGGAGGAAGTGGAGTGGGATGAGGCCATCGCGTTTACAGCCCGCAGGCTAACGGAGATCAAGGATACCTATGGCCCCGATTCCATATTAGGCACGGGTTCCGCCAGAGGTGCCGGAAATGAAGCAAATTACATCATGCAGAAGTTCATGCGCGCATGTGTGGGAACTAATAACGTTGACCACTGCGCGCGAATATGACATGCCCCTTCAGTAGCGGGTCTACTGTACTCTTTAGGTTCGGGAGCAATGTCAATGGGCGTTCCGGAGATTGAGGACGCCAAGGTTTTGATGATATTTGGTTATAATGGAGCGGATTCTCACCCCATCGTGGCCAGAAGAATATTGCGGGCGAAGCAAAAAGGCGCGAAGATCATCTGTGTGGATCCTCGTGTAACAGAGACCGCCCGTGTTTCCCATATCCATATGCAGCTGAAGGGCGGATCCAATATGGCACTTGTGAACGCCATGGCTCACGTAATCTTGGAAGAAGGTTTATGTGACCGTGATTTTATTGCCAGGCATACCATAGGATTTGAAGAGCTGGAATCCTTTTTGAATCCATACACTGCCGAATATGGGGAAAAGATTAGCCATGTTCCGGCGGATACCATCCGTGAAGCCGCACGCCTGTATGCGAAAGGGGAACCTTCCATGATTTTATATGGAATGGGTGTCTGTCAGTTCTCACAGGCCGTGGATGTGGTAAAAGGATTGGCCAATCTGGCGTTGATGACCGGTAATTTTGGAAAGCCCGGCTGCGGCATCGGACCGGTGCGAGGACAGAATAACGTTCAGGGGGCCTGCGATATGGGAGCCCTGCCCAACAGTTATCCCGGATATCAGAATGTGAATGTTCCGGAAATCCGTGAGAAGTTCGAAAAAGCATGGGGAGTTCCGCTTTCCGATAAGATAGGAATACCTATGACTCATGTGCCGGATCGGGTTTTGAAGGAAAAAGATCCCGAAAAGCAGATCCATGCATATTATGTGTTCGGAGAGGATCCGGCCCAGTCCGATCCTGATTTGGCTGAGGTAAGGGAGGCCCTGGATAAGGTAGATTTCCTTGTGGTACAGGATATCTTCATGAACAAGACGGCTACGTATGCGGACGTCATTCTCCCGGCTACTTCCTGGGGAGAACACGGAGGCGTATATACTTGTTGTGACAGAGGATTCCAACGTTTCCGCAAGTTCATTGAACCGGAAGGTGATCTGAAGGATGATTGGGAGATTATCAGCCTGATTTCTACGGCCATGGGATATCCCATGCATTATGAAAATACCGAAGAAATCTGGGATGAAGTGATTGATCTTTGTCCGTCATTTACTGGTGCTACATATGAAAAGTTAGAAAAATACAACGGGATTCAGTGGCCTTGCCGCAGTAAGGATATGGAAGACAAAGGCACCCCATATCTGCATAAAGACGGTAAGTTCGCCCATCCCGACGGAAAGGGCAGGTTCTTCTGTGCTGACTGGAGGCCGCCCAAGGAGCTGGAAAATGATAAGTATCCTATGGTGCTATCCACCGTCCGGGAGGTAGGCCATTACTCCTCCCGTACCATGACTGGAAATTGCCGTACTTTACGCAACCTTGAGGATGAGCCCGGTTGGGCACAGATGAACATGGAAGACTGCGAAAAACTTGGGGTAAAAGAGGGTGAACTGGTGAAGGTATTGTCAAAGCGGGGTTACTGCATGACCAGATGCCTTCCCACCGAGCGTGTTGGTGAGGGTACCCTTTTTATGACCTATCAATGGTGGATTGGGGCATGTAACAATCTGACCACATCATTCCTGGATCCTGTCAGTAACACCCCAGAGTACAAATACTGTGCCTGCCGGGTGGAAAAGATTGAAGATCAGGATTGGGCGGAGAAACACATCCGGGATGAATATGAAGAAATTCGTTCCCAGATGGGGATCCAGTCTGCAAAGAAGGAGGGTGAGGGACGATGAATCACTTTGTAAAAGGGAATCCTGATTTGTGTATTGGATGCAGAACCTGCATGATTGGATGTGTGGTTGCCCACGAAGGGCTACATATATTTGAAGTGGATCCTGACAGCTACAATTTTAATCCCAAATTAAGCGTGATTAAGACGGCCGCAATCACCGTTCCCGTTCAGTGCAAGCACTGTGAGAATCCGGCCTGCATGGCGGTTTGTCCGGAAAAGTGCATCCATCTGGAAAAGGATGCGGTTGTGGTGGATACCGACCGCTGCATCGGTTGTAAGACCTGTGTGATGGCCTGTCCTTATGGGGCAATTGAAATTGTGCCGGATTCCAGGAATCGGGTCCAGATAGACGGAAGCCCCAGGATGATAGCTAATAAGTGTGATTTGTGCATTCATTCCAAACGTGGACCGGAATGTGTCCGTGTATGTCCCACAGAGGCTTTGACTCTGGTAACAGAGGAAGATTTGGAAAAAGAAGCGGCGGATAAACGGATAGCCGCAGCAAAAGCTCTTGCGGAGATGAACGGAGCATAGAGACAGATGCCGGAAGGGGTGAATACTGAGAATTCCCTTCCGGCATTTTTTAGGTGCACTTGAACAAGGAGGGACTGTGGAAGAAAAAGAGATTATCAAAGAGGTAATGGCTGTCAAGCTTCAGGAAGGCCGGTGGGAAGTATCGGAGGATTTCGTGATTGAAGAGTATACCTTGAAGCTTTATGCCGATGGAGAGTTTGTACGTGAATTTAACTGTACCCCTCTGGAATTGGAGGATCTGGTGGTGGGTGGTCTGTTTGCCACCGGGTTGATACGCAGATGGGAGGATGTTCTTTCTCTGGATATAGATTGTTCGGAGGGAGTGGCCAGAACTTCCCTGGCGGAGCGTTTGGACGATGAAGAAACCTTGCGCTGTCCTCTGAATCTGGATCAGACATTGCTGCCCAAGGAGGAAATCTTCCGAATGATGGAAGAGAACCTGTCCCAGACGGAATTATTCGATAAAACCGGGGGTGTACATAGTGTGAGTCTTTATGATCTATGTGACAGAAGAAGACTGATCTACAGACAGGATGCCGCCAGACACAATGCGGTGGATAAACTTTTGGGATGTGCGCTGAGAGAAAGGCGGAATTTGAAAGAAAGTATCCTGGTGGTGAGTGGACGGATCTCCGGGGATATCATGGATAAGGCCAGGCTGGCTGGGATACCAGTGGTTTTATCGAAGGCGGCCCCCACGATTCAGTCCGTAGAGAAGGCGCAAGCCGCCGGTATCACCCTGGTGGGATTTATCCGCGGATTTAGGATGAATATTTACGCCCATCCTCAGCGTATTCTCTTGCCGGATCAGGTATTTGGGGAAATTTCCAGAATTCGCAGAGAGAATGAAGTCATAAGAGGCAGATGAGACCGTAGCAAAGGAATCTATACAATATGGAGGGTTTTAAAATGATGATGGATAGCAGTTCGTTTGTGGCGGCGGACAGCAGCAGATGCACCGGCTGCAGAGCCTGTGAAGTAGCCTGTTTCGCGGCGCACAATGGGGGATTGGGCTACACCGTGGGGACTGTGGGGGTGCCGGTAACGGCGAGGCTGTATCTGACCAGAGTTGGGAATCTGTGTATGCCGGTACAGTGCCGTCACTGTGAGAATTCCCCTTGTCTCAATTCCTGCACGGCCGGAGCAATCCGACGGGAGGAAGGAAGTATCGTGATTGAGGAGGCGGCTTGTATTGGATGCAAAAACTGTATGATGGCCTGCCCCTTCGGTGCCATTGAACTGGTGCCTGTTTACCGGGAAGGAAGAAGGATTATGCAGCAGGGCGGCGGTGAGCAGAGAAAGACTGCCCATAAGTGTGATCTTTGTATTAAGAATGATGGACAGGCCTGCATTGAGGCCTGCCCCAACCAGGCACTTGTGTTGGTGAATCCTAAAGAGGATTTGAAAGAGAAGAGAAGGCAGGCCGCTATGGCACTGGCCTTAACAAAAGGGGTATGAGAAGGGGGGACCATTATGATACCAGTAATTGCAATTGATCAGGAATTATGTACCGGGTGTCAGGAGTGTACAAAGGTCTGTCCGGTCTCAGCCATCGAGGGAGAACCCGGAGAACCGCAGAAAATTAATGTTGACCGCTGTGTAATGTGCGGTCAATGTGTACAAAAGTGTAAAGCGTATCTATCCGTATTAGAGCATGGACAGGAAGCTTATGAAAAGAAGAAAAAAGAGAGAAAACTGCCCGTGACCGTAAAAGAACCCTTGTTTGCGGCTTATAATGTATGTCATCTGGAGGAGCTAAAATCCGCTCTTGAGAATCCGGAGTTATTTACCATGGTACAGGCGGCTCCGGCTGTAAGGGTGGGTATAGCCGAGGACTTCGGCATGGATCTGGGTACCCTGGCCGCAGGAAAGATGGCGGCGGCTTTGCGCAGATTGGGATTTGACAAGGTATACGACACCAACTTTGCGGCGGATCTGACCATTATGGAGGAGGCATCGGAGTTGGTACATAGAGTAACCGATGGGGGCACACTACCGATGTTTACCTCGTGCTGTCCGGCCTGGGTTACCTTTTTGGAAAAAAACTATCCGGAATTTCTAGGGAATCTCTCTTCCTGTAAAAGTCCTCAGCAGATGGGCGGAGCAGTGTTTAAGTCCTATGGTGCTCAGCTGGAGAAGCTGGAGGGTTCGAGGGTGTATTCGGCCTCCATCATGCCCTGTACCTGTAAGGAGTTTGAGTGTAGCCGCAAAGAGATGAAGGATAGCGGCTGGCAGGATGTGGATGTGGTTATCACCACCAGAGAACTGGCCTATCTTCTGAAGGAAAAGGGGATTGATTTCGAAGAACTTCCGGAAGAGCCCTTTGATATGCCTTTGGGAGATTACACAGGTGCCGGTGCGATCTTTGGGGCAACGGGCGGAGTGATGGAAGCGGCCATCCGTACAGGATATCAGATGATTACAGGGGAAGAGATTCCCGATGTCCGTGTAGAAGAGGTTCGAGGTACACAAGGATTTCGGTGTGCGGAACTTAAAGTAGGAAATTTGATCTTGAAGGTGGGGGTTGTCACCGGGTTAAAGAATGTAATTCCAGTGCTCAGTGACATTGAAGCAGGGAGATTAGACATCCATTTCCTGGAAGTCATGACATGTCCACAAGGATGTGTAAGCGGGGGCGGACAGCCTAAGCTTTTACTGGATACGAAGATTCCGGAAGCTTATGCTGCCCGCAGATCGGCACTTTTTGAATATGATGAGGAACTGCCGGTAAGAAAATCCCATGAAAACCCTGGGGTACAGCAGTTATATAAAGAGTTTTTGGAAAAGCCAAACAGCAGCATCACCCATCATCTCCTGCACACCACCTATGGGGATTAAGGACGGATACGCTTCAGGTAATCTTCCAGGTATGAGCATAGCTTTTTGAAATCTTCAAACTGAAAGATGGGGGTGGTGGTCACAAAGGACTCGTCACTGACAAGGGCCAATAATTTATCTGGATCGGAGCATAAAGGATGGCCTGTAATTTGCCTGTGGGCCTCTACTTTGGGCAGATCTTCTGCTTTATAACCTTCTATAAAGATAATATCCACATTGTGGATTCCATCCAGCACTTCAGAAAGAGGCAGTTCCGACTGTCTCTTTTCTATATATGCGAATCCAGATTTGGAGGATATGGTGACCACGTCGGCTCCTGCAGCGGCAAACTCCCAGGTGTCTTTGCCCTTATGATCCATCTCGAACTGGTGAGCGTCATGCTTGAGCACGGCCACCCGATAACCCTGTTGTTTAAAGTGGGTGATGACCTTTTTGAGCAGCAAGGTTTTACCAGAACCGGAATAGCCGATGAAGGAAATAATCGGTATTCCATGGGAATTATATCGTATCATGAGAATCTCCTTTCCAACTAAGATAGAAAAACTAGATAAAATAAGTATTCAGCATGGTTCCGGCCGGGATTTTGGGACTCCCCGCCGGAATATCGGCCAGGGCATCGCAGCCTACGAAGGAGGAAATCACATGATTGCCTTGATGGCCGGTACGTGAGAAATAGGTGTGTCCCCCTTGATAGACAATCTTGCCGTGTAGAAAACGTCTATTAGGGCTGGATTTATTGAAATCCTCTTTTAATAAGGCCTGGACCGGAGCAGGGAGGATGTCTTTGCGTCCACAAAGTTTTCGGATATAGGGAACCCCCAGCAGGTGCAGGGCGGTGGCTGCGGAACCCGGATTACCGCTGAGACCAAGGATCAGCCGCCCCTGGAACAAAGCAGCCAGAATGGCCGCGCCGGGTTTCAGGGCTATCCGCCAAAAGAGGATTTCGGCCCCAAAAGACTCTAAAGCGGTACGTACCCTGTCGTAATCTCCCACAGAAACACCTCCTGTGGTCACGATCATCTGAGAACTTTTCATAGCCCCAAGAATTTGTGAGGCGATGGCATCATCCCTATCCTCTGCCATACCGGTGTAGGACAGCTCTGCCCCCGCCGCCTCTATGTAGGAACCTATCGTATATAGATTACTGTTATAGATTTTTCCGGGACCCAGAGGGTTCCCCGGCTCTATCAGCTCATTTCCGGTGCTGATTAAGGCGATGGAAGGCTTTTGGTAAACCTCTATATGGGAGAAGCCCAAGGAGGCCAGGAGCCCAGCGGTGGGAGGGGTAACACAAGTTCCTGAGGAGGCTGCCAGAGCCCCTTTTTCCATATCCTCACCTTCATGTATAATATTAGTATCAGATAAATATGTGCGGAAGATTTCTACTTTATCGGGAGTGAACGCCGTATCTTCAAAACGAACCACAGCATCTGCTCCGACAGGTATGGGTGCTCCTGTTAAGATTTTGGCCGCCTGGAAAGGCCCAAGCGCTTTCTGGGGATAATCTCCCGCGCGTATTTCTTCAATAATCTCCAATGCCACAGGGTGTTTGTGGGAAGCGCCAACGGAATCACAGCTTCGAAAGGCATATCCATCCAATGGAGATTTAGAAAAAGTAGGTAATCCGCAGGGAGCATAGTAATCGCTGGCTAATATCTTGCCGCAGGCTGCGGAGATGGGTACCGATGTTGTCTCATAGGATATGGGTATCCGAAATAACAATTCCCTGGCCTGTTCCAGTGAAATTCCTTCAGGTATTGCATGCAAGGCAAATCCCTCCTTTTTTAGGACTTTTCTGATTTAATGGGTAAAAATCACGATAATTATGCAAATTTAAGTATATCATGTTGTGAAAAATGACGCAAGAAAATTGACAAAATGAATGGATATGATATGATGAAATGAGGAGCAAGAGGAGGGATTGTGATGGGAAGCAGCAGGCAAAAAAATCATATTATCATCGGCACAGCAGGCCATGTGGACCACGGGAAAACCTGCCTGGTGAAGGCACTTACAGGAATCGATACGGACCGCCTGAAGGAGGAGAAAAAAAGGGGAATCACCATAGAACTGGGGTTTGCCTATCTGCCTCTGCCCAATCGGGAACTGGCTGGAATCGTAGATGTACCAGGGCACGAAAAGTTTATTAAGCATATGCTTGCAGGAGCCGGAGGAATTGATATTGCCATACTGGTGGTGGCTGCTGATGAAGGGGTGATGCCCCAGACCATTGAGCATCTGGAAATCTTATCACTTTTAGACTTAAAGTATGGTGTTGTCGCGCTCACCAAAACCGATGGGGTGGATGAAGAGTTATGCGAAATCGTGGAGGAGGACGTGGAAGAACTGGTTGAGCATACTTTTCTGGAAGGGGCTGCAGTCATACGAACCAGTGCATATGACGGAACAGGAATGAAAGAACTCCGGGAGGAATTATACCGTCTGGCGGAGGCCGCTGATAAGAAGAAAATTCAGGAACCTTTTCGCCTTCCCATCGATCGGGTATTTACCATGCGCGGGTTTGGAACGGTGGTGACAGGGACTCTGGTAGAAGGGGCATTGAGTGCTAATAAGGAGGCGATGCTCTATCCCGGCGGTGAGCGGGTGAAGGTACGAAGCCTTCAGGTACATGGAAAAGAGGTGGAACAGGTATATGCGGGACAGCGAGCAGCCATAAATCTATCCAATGTCAAAAAGGAAGAGATTTTCCGGGGTGAGATATTGGCAGCCTGCGACAGCCTGGAACCCACAAGCATGGTGGATGTAAAGTTAAAGATGTTGAAAAATACGGAGCGGAAGGTGAAGAATGGAAGCAGAGTACATCTCTATCACGGCTCACGTGAGTTGCTTTGCAAAGTGGTGCTTCTGGATCAGGACATACTGGAAGCGGGACAGGAAGGCTATGCTCAGCTTCGCTTGGAAGAGAGCGACGCTTTTAAGACAGGGGATCATTTTGTAATCCGCTTTTATTCGCCTCTGGAAACGGTGGGAGGGGGGATTGTCCTGGATTCCAATCCAAAGAAACGAAAAAGGATGAACCCGAGGATACTTGAAGCCATGGCCGTAAAGGAGAGGGGAACGCCTCGGGAAAGGCTGGAACTGGCTGTACTGGAATATGGGGAATCCTGCCTGCCCATACAAGTGCTTGTCAGGAGAGCGGGGATGGATTGGGGAAGGGCGGCCAACGACCTGCGTGCATTAAAGGAGGAGGGTAAGGTGGCAGCCATCACCAGGGATGTATATTTTCATAAAGCGTACCTGGAAAGACTGCAGAATCGGGTGACAATTTTCCTGGATTCCTATCATAAAACTTATCCCTTAAAGGAGGGAATGCCCATAGAGGAAGTTAGAAGTCGCTTGAATCTTCCGGGGGAAGTGGCCGATGGGGTGCTGGATTACCTATACATAGAAAAAGTCATAAAGAATCAGGGAGGGCTGCTCAGTTGCTTCCGGTTTCGAGTGGTGCGCCGGACAGATGATAAGATTCTTATGGAGCAGCTTGTGGAGTTGTATAGAAGTAAGGGATTTCAGCCGCCTTCCAACGAGGAATTAAAGGCGAACTATGCTTCGGAAAAGAATTTCCCCCATGTTTTTTCGGCCCTGATCGTGGACAAGACCTTGATACGTCTGGATGATAAGCATTATCTTCTGAACGAAGTTTACGAAAAGGCATTGGAGGGACTTTATGAACTATGGAGGGAAAAAGGCAGAATTATATTGGGAGAATATAGGGATCGTCTGGAAATATCCAGAAAACATGCGGTTTCTCTGTTGGAAATCTTTGATAAAAATGGAATTACAAGAAAGCAGGGAGATGAGAGAATGCTCAAGAAATAACCCTTTGGCGGAAGCATGTGGGAATCGAACCCACCCGGGACGGTATTAGCGCCCCACACTGGTTTTGAAGACCAGGAGACACACCAGTTGCCTAACTGCTTCCACCAAAATTATAACAAAACTGAGTAAAAAGGGCAACCTGGATATTCATGTGATTTATAAAAATTTAGAGCTGCCAACAAGAATTCGAAATTGTTGGCAGCTCTTAGTTTTTATAGGACTATACGCCTCTGGGTGAAGGCAGATTGAAATCAATAAGTTTTCATATAGAACAGTTTAATCAATGCACCTATGGATAATTGCAGTATTCCGGCTATAACAAGGGTGAGAAATACGGTTGCGTTGAAATAGCCCGCGATAACTCCTGCCACCAGAAACAGGGTGGAGGTGATCATGAGCATGGGCATTCCGGACTTTTGGCGGATTAGCTGCAGCCTTTCGTCGTGCTCTTGATTGTATAGAGACTCGATGCTTGTGGTTCCCTTCAGGGCTTTGATATAACGCATCATAGTTGCAACGGCCAGGATCTCAATTCCCAGAATCAGTCCGAGTTGGAAGCTGGCCACATCATGATTTGCCGGGGTTAATCTTGTGCCTATAAAGTTAAACTGCTGATTTGATATGAAGAGGACAGTGATAATCAGCCATGCCCTTATTAATGCTATCCTTCGTTTTAATTTCTTGATGTATTTTTCCATTATTTATCTCCTTTCTCAATCTCTGAAAAGTCAAAAACTTCCTCTATGGTCAAACCAAAATAATGAGCTATTTTGTAGGCAAGAGGGAGAGAAGCGGTATACTTTCCCACTTCTATAGAGGTGATTGTCTGGCGGGTTGTGCCCACTGCCAGCGCTAATTCTTCTTGTGACATCTTTTGTTCTTTGCGCAATTCCTTGATTTTTGTTTTCAAAGCGGTTACTTTCGCTCTCCTTTCTGAAAGACTATTTAATAATAGTATAGTTTGCTTTGCAAAATATGTCAAGCAAACTTTGCAAAATATGATAAGCAAGCTTTGCAAAAGTACTGTGTAGGGCTGAATGTACATGTATCAAAAAGAACCCCTCTCAAAAGACAAACTACTTCCTGGGAGGAGTTCCTATATAATTTTAATGTTTAACATTTTTATATTTTATATTATGTGTAACTTTTCTCTTCGAAGAGGAGTCTACTACATTAATTTGAAGGTTTCCTACCAGAAGGATAAGAGAAGTGGTTTATTTTGATTTTCCCTTGTTCTTGGCATATGTAAAAGCATCCAGCAAGCAGGCTTTGATCTCGTTCATTTTATCGGCGGATGGGTTTAAAATGCAGATCCATCCCATCCATGCATATACAGGATGGGGTAAAAATTTATCTAAGGTGGAAAAATCATATCCCATATCTACGACTTCGCCGGCAGAAGCCCGCTTTGGCAGAGGGCCGAACCGCCTGGTGAAAGTTTCTTTATTTACCCCGATATTCAGCCTGTAAACGCCTTCCCGGTTCAGATGAGAGGAAGAATCGTTCTTGCCGTCAGATTCCTTGATTGTGGCAATGTATATCCCTCGCTTCAAACGCTGGCCGGGATTGTAAAATATGGCCGTCTCGCCCCAGCTGTTGATGATATTCAAATCATCCATGGACTCTTTGCAGTAATCTATGAGTTCTTCTGTTGTCAGTACCATTTTGTCGCTCCTTATTATGTATAGTTATTTTGTACTAAAAGTTATTCTTGTGAACATAGTATAGCATTTTGTCGCAGATAATACAAAACACCACTATCAAGTTGTGGAGCAGGTTCAGGTATTCTGCGTTACTGATTCTCTGACACAAGATGAGTGCGGATTGCTTCGCTTTAAAATGTATACGGATACCCAGAAAGCAATACAAGATGCCATGGATGTTATGGGAGCCGAGGCTAAGATAGGGATTATTCCATGCGGCGGGGAGACCTTGGTGCGGTGTACAACAAATGATAGGATTACAGGAAGATCTTTCGAAAACGAGGAATGAATAGAAAGAACATTTAGGATATTAATAGGATTTTAGACCTCAGCAGGGGCAGAACTGTTTTTTTATGGTTCTGTCCCTGCTTTAATCATGTAAAAATGTTGGTTTTAGTTGTAAAACTATGTTTTATGTGTGCGATAATATGTATTTGTGTGTGAAAAAACAAATTAAGTATTGAAATTATGAAATTTTATTTTATAATGAGACTATACAAATAGTATAGGTGATTGCATATATGGCAGCGAATTGTTGTGAAAACATACAAAACTGGTGATTCAACACGGGGGATTAAGTTGTACATATATGTAGTTGCTGAAAAAAATCTTATTGGGAGGGTGTTTTATGAAATTAAGAATGGCTATGAAAAAAGTTTTCACGGTGTCGCTTGCGGGTGCAGTTGTGTTGTCATTGACGGCTTGCGGTTCACCTAAGGAAAAGAAGAAGGTTGATGGGGGGACTAGCACATCTAGTGCATCCAACCCTTCCGACGAAGGGGGCGGTAAAGAAGTGACTCTGGAATTTCAACAATGGTGGGGTGTAGAGCTTCCAGATGGAGCGCTTGCTGAGGTTTGTCAGGAATTTACAGATAAGACAGGTATAAAAATCGAATTATTAAGCAACCCTTATGCGGATACGAAGACTCAGATTGCAGCGGGGGCTGCAGCTGGAACCATGGCAGATGTTGTAGGGCTTGATGGGTCATGGGTTTATGACTTTGCAAAGCAAGGTTCCATCGCCAATCTGACTGATGCGATGAAAGACGTGGGCTATGATGACAGCCAGTTGTCAGATCAGATTAAATATGAGGGTAATACATATATGATTCCTGTTGTAAACTTTGCATATCCTATGTATGTCAATATGGATATTCTGAATGCGGCCGGTGTATCTAAAATCCCAACCACATGGACAGAATTTCAAGATGCCTGTAAGGCGGTGAAGGAGTATGACAGTAGTATTGCAGGTTGGGCGATTCCGCTATCCACAGAGTCTCCAAGTGGTATCCAGAATCAGTTTATGAGCTGGCTGTGGGCATCCGGCGGCTCCATGCTGACGGATAACAACAAGCCGAATCTGACAGGCAATTCTGATCTGGAAAAGACCGTTGAATTTGTAAAAGAATTGGATGAAGCGGGAGTGATCGCAGAAGGTGCCTATTCCATGAAAGAGCCTGATATGGTTGAGGAATTTACCAATGGACGTGTTGCATTTATGACAGATGGAATTTCTCATCTTACTACAATACGGAAAGAAGCACCGGACCTTAACTTTGATATCGTGAAGCTTCCTGTTATGGAAGGGTTCACTGGACAGAGCGGAATGGATGTTGCTAACTGGGGTATCGGTATTGCGGAAAACTGCGAGAACAAGAAAGAGGCATGGCAGTTTGTTGAGTATCTTATGAGTCCAGAAGTCAATGCAAAGCTATCAGAGTTGGCCAATGCATTCCCAGGAAACTCTAAGGCTGAGCCTGATTATTCCAAATCCGATGAATTGTTCCAAAAGACATACGACTTATTCCAGGAATGCTATGCGGTTAATGAGTTTACTGGCCTTCCCACATCGGAAGAGTTGATGAGAACTTTTGATGAACAGTTGCAGCTATATCTGGATGGGGATACCAGTTCTGCAGCAGATATGTTGAAAGCTGTTCAGGAAATCTGGGAGCCTGCATTCGAATAAAAGAGAAGTGTGTTGAATCACCACCATATAAACAAGGGCTGTACCATTAACGTACAGCCCAAATATTCTAGATGAAGGGAATGAGATACGTTGACGAAAGGAAATCGTTCTTCAGTCTTTAAAAAAAAGACAACCCCATATTTATATCTCTTGCCAACAATAATTTTGATGCTTATTTTGCTTATCATACCAATCATTATGGTCGTAAGGTATTCTTTTTACGACAACGTGATTATTAATAAAAACCCAGTTTTCGTTGGTCTAGAGAATTTTAAGAAAATCATTACGGATTCTACATTCTTGGCAGCGATTAAGAATACCTTCATTTTTGTTAGCGTAAGTGTTGTTGCACATCTGATTATTGGGATTTGCTTTGCGATGCTTTTGAATACCAGATATCTTGGGAACAAGACGAAGGGAATATTTCGTGTGATCTATGTTTTGCCTTGGATGTTTACTGCTTCTGTAATAGCGATCCTTTGGAAGATGATGCTGAATCCCAATGGTATCGTAAACTACCTGCTACAGTTTTTTAATTTGACTAGTCAAAATATAGAATGGCTTGGCTCCAGAAAGTTTGCATTGCTGGCGGTTACCTTTATTAATATATGGTCTGGTTATCCATTCTATATGATTAGTGTTTTAGCCGGACTTCAGGGAATTTCAACAGATTTGTATGAGGCTTCCTCTCTGGATGGGGCCAATGCAGTACAGACCTTTTTCCGAATTACGATTCCGCAATTGAAACCTATTTTAATCAGCCTTATTATGTTGGATTTTGTGTGGACAATACAGCAATTTGCTTTGATATGGATGACGACGGGAGGAGGGCCTATCAATGCTACGGAAACACTGAGTACCTATATCTATAAGCAGGGATTCAGTAAGTATCAGTATTCTATGGCTTCAGCTAGTGCAGTCATTGTACTAATTATATGTACAATCATAGCAATCTTTTACGTTAGACATCAGAAAGCGAGGGACTAACTATGATTGGAAAGAAGAAATGGTATGTAAAAGTGCTGATTATCATAGCACTTTTGGTTGGGGCTTTTTATGCGGCCTTTCCTATTTTGTGGATGTTCTTGAATTCTTTCAAACCCAATTCAGAGATATTCGCATGGCCTCCCACGTGGATCTCAGAACGTTTTAGTTTTGATGCCTATAAGGCAATATTCCAGAGTCCTGATCAGATAAGGTTTTTTATCAATAGCTATGTAATTGCAGGTACAGTAGTGGTGTTCACGCTAGTTATTGGAATTCTTGCAGCCTATGCCTTCAGCCGGTTTGATTTTCCGGGGAAAAGCATCATCAACACTCTGATTGTAAGCGTTCAGGCAGTTCCTCCAATCACCTTATTGATTCCTTATTTAAGTCTGATTGTCACTTTGAAACTGTATAACACATATTGGGCGTTAATACTGACTTATATGCTGTTCACGCTTCCTTATGCTATCTTGATGACGACCGGATATTTTAATACATTGCCCAAAGATTTGGATGAGGCGGTCATGATCGATGGGGGGTCCAGGTTTAAGGCTTTATGGAGAATCTTAGTACCCACTGCAATACCGGGATTGGTTTCGGTAGGTATGTATACATTCATGCAGGCATGGAATGAATATCTATTTGCATTGGCGCTGACAAAGACAAACAATATGCGGACAGTTCCCGTTGGTATTAATCTTTTGATGGGGCAGCATGCTTATGAGTGGAATCAAATGATGGCCATGAGCGTGCTTGGTTCTCTGCCGGTGCTGATATTGTTCCTATTCTTCCAGAGGTATTTTATTGCAGGCATGACGGCAGGATCAGTTAAGAATTAAGTATGGAATCTACTTAGTGGTATGCTGTGAAACTACATAATAGGATTATTTTGTGCGCGTGGGCGCCAGATGTACGCTTCCGTGGAGAGTTTTTAATTCGGCAAGAAAGTCAGGATCTGCTTTTTCGTCGGTGACGATGTGATTGAACAAGGTTGCGTCTGCAATTTTCATCACCCCAGATCTATTCAGCTTTGAATAGTCAACCAGCAGGTAAGTTTCTTCCGAAAGCTCCGCGGCATAGCGTTTTAGCTCCACATCGTCCAGGTAGCTATCGGTGGCGATAAAGTTCTCGTCGATGCTGTGACAGGACAAAAATGCCTTTGTAGGTCTGAAGTTTTTCAAGGCATCGGTAGTCAGGTATCTGTTTACTGACATGGTTGGATATACCAGGGAACCGCCCAGACTGATTATGTTCCAGTTGGGATTCTGCATCTGGCAGAAACGTAGAAGAAGGGGGACGGAGTTCACGAGTATATTAAGTTTATATTGTCTGGGGATAAATTCCAAGAGGTGTCCTACCGTGGAACTGTTATCCAGGAAAATCGTCTCTGGTTCATGTATATTTTGAGCGGCCCAGGCACAGATATCAGCTTTTTCGACTGGGTGAGCTTTTTCACGGGCGGTAAAGGGAAAATCAAATCCTGATGCGGTGTGGTCCGGCAGAATAGCGCCTCCGTGGGTTTTGATAAGATGTCCTTCTTTGGCTAGTTTGTTTAAGTCCCGACGGATAGTCTCGCGGGAGGTGTTTAGTACATCTACAAGTTCTGATGAGTCCACCCGTCCCTTCTGGGATAAAAGCTCCAGTATTCTATTATAACGTTCCTCGGCGTATATCATGGTTATCTCCTCTCGATAGGACTAGTGTAGATTTATTATAACACAAAATGCTATGAGGAGAATAGCCATGTTAAATACTTACTTAACCCTGAGAAAGAAGATGATTGAGAAGGAGGAACTGACAAGAATGACAATGGATGAGAAGTATTGTCGTGTCTATGAAAGGGTGGAAAACCTGATAAAGAAAAGGGTTCATAATAAAGTGTTTATGGCACTTGGATATACAAGTAATCTGGATTTCCTTTGTGATTTTCAAGTGGAAAGGTTGAATCAGCTGTTGGCTGAGTATATGCCATATGCTGAGTTATCCAAACTACAGCCAGCAAATCGGATTGATTCAATGGAAGAATTGCTTGGAACTATGGTGTATTACTGTATGAATGGCATAGGTGGCGAGGTGGATGTGGAAAATATTCAATTGGTCGGAGAGAGTTTTCCCTTTGCGTATGGGATGGGGGGGACCGGAGTGCAGGCTGCGATGGCTCTTGCTGAACTGGAATGTCCGTCTGTGGTACACCTTACGGATGATTCAAAAGAAATTTGTGATATCTTAAGTTCGCCTTATATTTACACCGTATCAAAAGACGGCAGGCTTGTACATACAGAAGAGATTACTCAGACCCAGGAACAGGAAATACATTTCATTATCCAGTTTAAAAAAGGAGATGTAATCTGCCTGGGCGAGCATAAGGTAGAGATTCCTGTTTCTAATCGCCTGATTCTTACAAAGATCACGGTGAATGAATATGTACCTTTTTCAGAACCATATTTTCGGTGGGTCGAGACTCATGCCAAGCAGGTGAGTAGTAATGTGCTTTCCAGTTTTAATGCGCTTTTAGATTCTAAGGTATTAACGGAACGGTTAAGTTATGTAAAGGAGCATATTAAAAAATATAAATCTAATAATCCTGATGGTATCGTATTTTTTGAGGATGCTCATTACCATGATTATACGATACGGAAACTATGCCTTGAAACTATTTATCAATGGGTGGACATTGTGAGCCTCAATGAGGAAGAACTAAAATACACCTTGGATATGTATGGGTTTGAGGTGGATATAGAAAACATCATCTCCTGTATAGAAGGAGCTAAGTACATTCGAGAAAAATTTGACATAGAAAAGGGAGTCATCATACATACCAAAGATTACTCCATGTACGTTGGAGAGAAACTGAATAAACATATTGAATCCGGTCTGATGTTGGGGAATTTGCTTGCCACAGCAAAGGCTAACTTTGGCTGGTATGGATCTAAGGAACAGATAAAGCAGATATTGGAGCTGGAATTAAGCCCCAGAGGCAGTAGGAATTACCGGATTGTGTCAGAAAGTAAATATGTGAATGAGGCAATATTGGTGCCGTCAAAATATATTGATAGACCGAAATATACGATTGGTCTTGGGGATTCATTTGTGGGAGGGGTGCAGTTATGTTTTTAGGAAAAAGCATTGGAAATTCAGGATAATGTGAAAGGAGGTACAAGATAAGCTATAGATTTTCTGTAATGTGGGATCAGAGTAATGGTAAAACATAAACAATTGGAGGATAGGATTATGTTAATGAATATGAGAAAACTATTAAAAGTAGCAAATGATAATAATTTCGCTGTACCGGCATTTAATATCAGTGATTATTCCATGTTTAACGGTATTATGGAAGCGTCTGAAGAAAAAGAATCACCCGTAATTATCGCGATTCATCCTGATGAATTAGGCCACATCGGTACAGATGCGGTTCAGGCAATCATAGAAAAGGTTCAGAAATCTCCGGTTCCAACATGTATTCATCTGGATCATGGTGCCTCTTTTGGGCAGGT
Organism: Candidatus Pelethocola excrementipullorum; assembly: GCA_018714325.1. Classification (GTDB taxonomy): domain Bacteria; phylum Bacillota; class Clostridia; order Lachnospirales; family Lachnospiraceae; genus Novisyntrophococcus; species Novisyntrophococcus excrementipullorum. The sequence goes on along the minus strand of DVNN01000310.1, from coordinate 6,238 downwards.
TATGACAGCGATTCAATGCGGTTTCACCTCTGTTATGATAGATGGATCAAGTCTGCCTTTTGAGGAAAATATTGCGGTATGCAAGAAGGTGGCAGAAGCGGCACATGCAGTGGATGTATCTGTAGAGGGTGAGCTCGGTACCATAGGCTCCACAGATGCAGAGGCAGAAGCGGGAGCCAATGTTATTGTCTATACAAATCCTGAAGAAGCGGTTAAATTTGTGGAGGCTTCCGGGGTGGATACACTGGCGATTGCCATTGGAACCTCCCATGGTATTTATCCAAAGGGAATGAAGCCGGAACTAAAACTAGATCTATTAGGAGAGATTAAGTCAAAAGTTTCGATTCCATTGGTGTTGCATGGAGGTTCTAATAATCCTGACAAGGAAATCGGAGAGTCAGTTTCTCTTGGAATTAACAAAATTAACATTTCCAGTGACATAAAGGTTGCTTATTATGATAAAATGAGGGAGGTACTAGCTGATAAGAGCTTAAGAGAGCCTAATACAATTCAGCCTCCGTGTGTTGCAGCCATGAAAGAAGTTGCGTATCAGAAGATTGAATTGTTCCAGGCAGACGGAAAGGCAGCTTTGTACTAATACAGATATTGTTGAGGTGTCAAAGTGAGCAATCATAACATTCTGGAAAAAGAAGTGCTAGAAAATATACGGGAACATTATGATCAGATTTTCTCGGCGGAGAGAAAGGTAGCGGATTTTGTGTTGAAAAATCCTCAGAAAACCGTGGACTCCAATGTGTCAGAACTGGCGAGACAAAGTGGTGTCAGCGATGCTACCGTTGTCAGGATGTGTCATCATATTGGGTATACAGGATATTATCAATTTCGAATTGCGTTATCAAGAGATCTTGGTAAAAGGCAGGTGGGTGCAGTTCTGCTGACGGACAGCGCGAATGCCGTGGAAAATGTATTCCTGGAGTATGCCCAGGCCATGTTGGCCATAGGGAGGCGTATTGATGCAAATGTCATGGCGAATTGTGTGAATTTGATTAAAACCTGTAAGCAGGCACACATTATGGCTGTGGGGAATACAAGCCCACTGGCACAATATATGGGATTTCGCCTTGGAAGACTGGGGGTGAAGTGTACTTATAATGTGGCTGCAGAATACTTCCTGAATCATGTGAACCTGGCGGATACAGGTGATATCATAATTGCAATTTCACAGTCTGGTATCTCCAAGCAGGTGGTGCAAGGGATGGAACTTGGGAAAGAAAAGGCGTTAAAGATGATTGCCATTACGGCAGTCGCCCAGTCTCCGGTAGCTGAGCTGGCGGACTATGTGCTTTTGTCGGCTGGTAAAGAAGAGCCATTTAGCTATTATAAAGGCTATGCCCATCTCAATGAAACGGCTGTTATTGATGCTCTGTTGAGTTTTGTTACGAATGAAGAGTTGATTAATAAAAAGCAGGCTGATAAGCCCGAGATTATTCTGTCGGAGTTTAAAATGTAATCGGAAATTGAGCAGCAGGGGTATTCATGAAGTTCCAGACATGAATTCACCCTGCTGTTCCTTTAGGGAGGAATATAATATGAAACGTTCGAAGATCAATCAAGTAATCAAAGATATGGAAGCTTTAATTAAAAAACAGGGGTTTGAGCTGCCGCCCTTTGCCAGTTGGACCCCGGAGGACTGGAAGGGAATTGGACGTGAGTATGATGAGATCCGGGATAATAAACTGGGATGGGATATCACCGACTTTGGTCTCGGAAGATTTGACGAGGTAGGTTTTTCGCTGTTCACAATCCGCAATGGAAATCAGAAGTTGAAGAAATATAAGAAACCTTATGCGGAGAAATTGTTAATGCTTTATGAAGGCCAGACGGCGGCCATGCATTTTCATGCAAGTAAGATGGAGGATATCATTAACCGGGGCGGCAATGACGTGTATATCACTGTCTATAATGGAACCCAGGATGAAAAGATGCTGGATACGGAGGTGACCGTATATTCCGATGGGAAGTGCAGCCGGGTTCCGGCAGGAACCAAGGTGAGGCTGAAACCTGGACAGAGTATTACGATTACCCAGTATATGTATCATGATTTTATCGTACCTGAGACGGGCGGGGCTGTGCTTCTGGGTGAGGTGTCCATGTGTAACGATGATGACCATGATAACTTCTTTTATGATAAGGCGGTGGGGAGGTTTCCGGCGATTGATGAGGATGAGACGCCTTATAGACTGCTCTGTAATGAGTATCCGGTGGCTCCCTCTCGTTGATTAATGAGGATGTATAGCAAAGAGTTTTGAGATTTTATGCAGATTTAGATATAATTATAATAAAATCATTTACGTAACAGGGGTACTTTGCTAGTATAATGTTAAGGTTAAGAAATAATGGTTTTATATAACTGCGGATTAAGTACTTATTGGCATGTCGGCCGGTGATGTCAGTCTTGTTGCTAATGGCTTGCATGTTATGGTTGTTTGATTGCTTCCGGGATAGGAGAAAATAGTATGGCTAAGATTAAAGAACTTGATATGGAGAATATAAATGAACTGTGTGATATCGGAAAGGCTCTATCCACACCTATTAGGGTGGAGATATTGAAACTTTTATACCAGGATAATCTTATTATTGGAGAAATTGCAAAACTGCTGGATATTCCCCAATCAAGTGCCGCTTTTCATCTTAAACTTCTTGAAAAGGCCGGGTTGATTCGTATGGAGGAACGGCCAGGCAGCAGAGGAACGATGAAGGTATGCAGCCGGAAACTGGATTTTCTAAATATCTGTCTCTTGGAAAGGAATAAAGATATCAATGAGATTGTAAGTGAAGAGATGCCTGTGGGCGCGTTCACCGGATGTAAAGTTCACCCAACATGTGGGCTGTTTTCTCCAGGTGGTGTAATTGGTATGGAGGACACGGAGTATAGTTTCTACAATGCCAATAGATTTGAGGCGGGGCTATTCTGGACTTCGGCAGGGTATGTGGAGTACAAATTTGCCAATGCATTGCCAAAAAGAAGGAAGCCCAAGAGCATCACTCTGTCTATGGAAATCTGTTCGGAAGCTCCGGGATATCAGGAAGATTGGAAGTCTGACATCACGGTATGGATCAATAACCATGAGTGCGGAACCTGGACATGTCCTGGTGACTTTGGAAGTAAAAGGGGGCGGTTGAATCCTCTTACATGGGCGGATGGTTCCACCCAGTATGGGATGTTGATGACCTGGGAGGTAAGAAAGCAGGGAAGTTTTATCAATGGAACCAAGGCTGCAGAGATTTCTTTGGAAGAATTGGGGCTGATGGATAAGCCGTATATTAGTGTGAGGATTGGAAATAAAGAAGATGCCAAATATATTGGGGGCTTTAATATATTTGGAAAGAGTTTCGGGAATTATGAGCAAGATATTGTGTTGAGTATTGAATATTAAAGGCATGGAAGGCTGAGCGATTAAGAAAGTTGCGCCTGGAGTTCCGATATTCTTGTACTGTAAATGTACAGAGGGATCGGAGTTCCAGGCGATTTTTTTGCATGTGCAGGTACCTGGCGGGGGATAATTATAATAGTATTATTGGAAAGAAAAAATAAAACCAGTCAAAACTAACAATATTATTGTTATAAATTAGAAAAATAGTAGAATAAAGTAGTTAAAAACACGGAAAAGTTATAAAAATACTTGACATATTAGTATATAAGGGATAGAGTAAAGCTAATAAGAAACAAATAGACTGTCATAAATGACTGAAAGATAAAAGCGAATACAACAATAATATTGTTATTAATAGCTGCCGGCAAATGCTATTTAATATAATAAGCCAATTCTTAAAGGAGGATTAAAAGTATGAAGCGTAAGACAATTTCAGTTTTATTGACACTTGCTTTAACGGCTGCCACGGTACTTGCAGGATGTGGTGGAGATGATACCTCAAAGGAACCCGATGCATCGACCAGCGCAAAAGGGACAGATCAAAGTTTAGATGAAGATGCAGCAGGGGAGGAGGCTCAGGCGGATGTCAATGAGGACGGTACTGTAAACAATCCCGAGGCTGTTGAAGTAGATAAGGATAAGTTGGTATTCTGGTCCTTGTTCAGCGGCGGTGATGGTGGTTTTATGGATCAGATTATCAGTGACTATAACGGCGGCAATCCGACGAAACAAGTACAGTCGATTATGTTGGTTTGGGCTGATTACTACACAAAACTTCAGACGGCTGTGGCTGCCAAAAAAGGACCTGATATCGGTGTTTCACACGCATCATCTCTGCCGGAATTGGTAGAGCAGGGTGTTGTTCAGCCGTTGGATGATTATCTGGATGAACTTGGGATTGATCTCAGCAGCATGTATTCAGCGTCATCCTTGGAGGCTGTTACATTTGATGATTCCATCTATGCAATTCCTCTGGATACGCATGCTGAAATCATGTATTTTAACAAAGATATCCTAGACGAGGCAGGAGTGAAATTGAATGATAAAGGTCAATTAAGCATAGCCAGTGAAGATGACTTTTATGCAATCTGTGACAAGATAAAGGCAGTAATTCCGGATGGTGGATCTGTAATTTCTCTGACAAGTAATGGTGATGATCCATATCGTGTTTGGTGGGCCTCTTATTTCCAGATGGGAGGGACTCCCCTGGTAAGTGAAGACGGAAGTGAGGTTACCCTCGACAAGGATATCGGGATAAAAGCCGCAGAATTCGTGAAAGGGCTGTATGATAAGGGATATGTGGCCGAGGGAATCGACGATCATCAGCAGTTCTTCCAGAGTGGAAAGGCTGGTATCTATATTGGAGGAACCTGGGGAACAGGTGCTTTGGAGAAGACGGAAAATCTGAACTTTGGAGCAATGCCTTATCCGCAGATGTTTGACAAAAATGCATGTTGGGCAGATTCCCATACTTTGATTCTTCCCACAAAGGATTCCAGAAGTGACGAGGATACCAAGGCCGCAGTGGAGTTTATGATGGGCGCATCAAAAGATGGTGGTATTACCTGGGCAGGCTCAGGGCAGATTCCGGCAAGTAATGATGCACGTGAAAGTCAGGAGTATCTGGATATGCCATATAGAAGCAGCTATATGGAAGCACTGGACAGTGCGATACTGCCCTCGAAAGTATCTACGTTTAATGCGATGAAATCGGGAATGATTGACAGCTTAAACCTGTTATGGTCTGGCGATGCAGATGCTGCTGGCGCGATTGATGATCTTTATGATGAACTTGATACCAATCTTCCATAAACAGTATATGTAAGGCGGGGAGAGCCATTTTGTGCTCTCCCTTTCTGGCAAAAGAAAGGTCTGTCTGACGGACCCGGATGGAAGTTTGATCATGTAAGGAGGGTATCAAGTGAATACAAAAAGACGACGTAAAAATCTATTTGTGGGATTAGGATTTATACTTCCCTTTTTTGCCCTGTATACAATATTTACAATCTGGCCAGTCATTCAGGGAGTATATGTTAGTCTGCATAAATGGTCACTTATGGGCAAGGTGAAGTTTATTGGGTTGGACAATTATGTAAAGTTTCTTGGGGATAAGAAGTTTATCGGAGCCTTGTCTAATACTGCATATTTCGTAGTGATAGCAACACCGCTTCTGGTTATTATGGCGCTTATCCTGGCCTTGCTGGCCAACAGGCCCAATAAGTTGAAGAAGGGGCTTCGGATCTGCTATTATCTTCCAAGTGTGCTATCGGTATCCGTTGCTGCTTTTATTGCAAAATACATGTTTACTCCATATAGAGGCTTTATTAATGGGTTTCTACACCTCATAAAAGTTCTGCCGCCAGATAAGGAACTGCAGTGGTTGAATCAGACAAATCTGGCATGGGCGACCATTACATCCATGACAGTCTGGTGGACCGTGGGATTTTCCATGTTGCTGTATCTGTCCGCATTACAGGATATCTCGCCTCAGATTTATGAAGCGGCATCTATAGATGGGGCGACGAAACGTCAACAGTTGTTTTCCATCGTACTTCCCCTGTTGAAGCCTACTACATATCTGGTGATTTTACTGCAGATTATCGCGTGTTTTAAAGTATTTGGACAGATCTATATGATTACCGTGGGCGGACCTGCAGGTTCTACCAGACCACTGATCCAATATATATACGAAACGGCATTCAAGAAAAACAATATGGGGTATGCGGCGGCTATGTCCTATGTTTTGTTTGTGATTCTGGTAGTCTTCACAGCGATACAGAAGATGATAGAAAGGAGGGGGAAGAAAGCAGATGAGATCTAAAGCAAAGCACAAAACTGGAAGT
>DVNN01000309.1 GCA_018714325.1 Candidatus Pelethocola excrementipullorum | reverse complement strand
AGCGGCTAATTTCGTCGCCATACCTCCGGTACCCACACTTGTGCCTGTGGATTCTTTTCCCATGGATAACAAATGATCATCCAGAGACTCCACAACATCTATAAACTTTGCATCAGGATTACTGTGAGGATCATCGGTAAACAATCCGTCGATATCGGATAATAGAATCAGTAAGTCCGCATCGATTAGAGCGGCAACTACAGCGGATAATGTATCGTTGTCACCGAACTCAATCTCAAAAGTTGCTATCGTATCATTTTCATTGACAATTGGAATCACGCCCATAGACAACAGCTCATGGAATGTATTCTTAGCGTTCATACGGTTTAAATCATCAACCATCGTATCCTTTGTCATCAAGATTTGACTGGCTATCTGATTATACTCACTGAATAACTTCTGATAAATCATCATCAGCCTTGCCTGTCCAACGGAAGCACATGCCTGCTTTTCGGAAACTGTCTGAGGTCGGTCCTTAAAGCCCAGAGAATTTCTTCCAACCATAATCGCACCCGATGAAACCAATACCACTTCTTTTCCCTGATTTCGCAGATCGCTGATTTCCCTCACCAGAATCTCTAGTTTAATCAAATCCAGGGATCCGGTCTCAGGATGGGTCAGAGAAGAAGATCCAATCTTAATTACAATACGCTTTTTATCTATCAATCTATCACGTAGATTCACCTTTTGTTACCTGCTTTCTTTCTAATTAAACCCTATTCTACCATCATCCTTACTGGTTTCGCAAGATGTTTATACGAAATGATAAAAGATGCCTGTGCAGACAGCCTCTGATACCATCGGATATTCTTATGACTTGTGGGAGCGCGGGATTATCCCTGACAGGCAGGTTGCTGAGGGAATGTACGCATGACATAAGAATAATGATGATACCAGTGGCTGTCTGCACAGGCATCTTTTTGAATCGCAGCATCAACTGGAGTAATTCTCCAGAAAGCTGTACAGTGAAGCACTGTCTTTGACGGATTTTCCACTTGTGATCTCCTCCTGCATGTCCTCCGGAAGGGTAGAGACTGGAATCCCTGTGGATTCGTATAAGGTTTTCCCGTCGGACTGATAAACCTGGACCTCTCCGTCTTTTTCTTTCAGTACATATTGGTTGTTCCCGTCGCTGGTAACCATCCGGGTTTCCTCCTGTATCTGCTCGTTTTGTGTCTGTTCCTTTTCTTTCTTCTGTCCAAGCTCATAACTGCCATAATAGGCCATACAAATCAACAACACGACACAAATCCAGGCGATACCGTAAGATAATTTTTTCATATCATTCACTCCTTTGTGAATTTTTATTCCATCTTTATCCATAGTATCGCCTGAAATTAAGGATTTATTCAATTACAGTGCTGTCAGCCGAGGTATCCAGTATGATGCAGACCCAGGTCTTTCCCTGATTCATCAGGATCTGATTCCCATTGGCATCATAATAATAGGTGGGACCCCAGGGATCCTTCTTACTCCAGGTGATGTCGATGGCTTTTCCATTGGTGATATAGGTACCTGTACCAGAGGCGTTCACATCAATATTCAGATAACCATTTTCGTCATATTTCTTCCAGCTGGAGTTCTGCAGGAGAATGTTTTTCACGGAAATCTGCTCACCAGTCTCTTCATCAATCTGAGCCTCTTCGTACTGAAAGCGGTCATAAAGCCCGGTCTCCTGATGATAGGTAAACCAGGGGTTATTATAATGATATCCACCAGGCTTTACGGTATTAGCCGTTTTTCCATTGTCCAGGGTAATCTCTTCCTCTGCAAACATATAGGAACTCTGATAGTCTGGATCGTAGGATTGGGAAAAACCATTTAGTTCGATTCCCTTTTGAATTCCCTCAAAACTTGTATATGCATTGTGGGGTGGCTTACGATCCGAGGTTCGATAATATACCTGCTCTCCATAACCGGACAGACCGCTTAGATGATCCACTTCCGGCTGTTCCAGATATGGCTCAGCATAGGCGGACTGACCATAGTGGCAATAGATGGCATCGAATCCGGCTGCATAGAAGATATAATAATCTCTGCAGCTTCGAACCGATCCTATCTTATCCAGATTGTCATAATCCTCGAAGATGCCCATAAGCCTGGTGATGCCGCCTTCCACCGGCGCTTCATAGATAACACCCGCATGGTTAATCCCATACTGGGGGCAGGCAGCCTTGATATTATTCAGCATAATCGCCACAGGGCGTCTTCTCCCGATGGCTTCCAAAACATACTCACCTGTCAGGTAACTACGTACCGTTCCTTCAGGTATCTCCTCTTCTGTGTCTTCACTCTTACTTTCTTTCTCAGGTGTGGGTGTTTGGGCCGTTGTTTCCTGGGGAATGGGAGTGGGTTCTGCTTCTTTCTTTTTCCCGCATCCCGCAGCCAGTATAGCTACACATCCAATCCACAACAGTCTTTTCCAATACCACTTACTTCTCAATGGTCAATCCCCTTCCCTGGTGATATTAAGTTTATGCAATACAGCTTCCTGTCTCTCTTCCATGGTCTTTGCCTCTTCCGGAACCATGTGGTCGTACCCAAGTAAATGCAGCATGCTGTGAGCAATCAAAAAAGCATATTCCCGCTTTAGACTATGTCCGAATTCCTCTGCCTGCTCCGTGGCTCTTTCCACCGAAATCACGATATCACCCAACAGAAGCTCACCAGACTCGGGATTAAAGTATGCTTCCCATCCATCCGCTTCCAAAAGATCGTAATCCGCCGGATTCTGAAAGTCTACCATTGGAAATGACAGGACATCCGTAGGCCTGTCCATCTTCCGAAACTCCTTATTCAGACGTTGGATCTGCGTATTATCGGTCAGTGTCAGGGATACCTCGGATTCATAAGGACATGCTTCCATATCCAGCACCTCAGTGATCACCTGCTCAGCCACCTGCTCATAATCAAAGGTCAGCTCCCGCTCCTGTTCATTTTCTAACTGCAGCGTCATAATTCTTACCTGCGCCTTTCTCTTCTGTTATGTGTACGATTCTGATTGCCTTCGCCGGAAGGTTTATGCTTCTTTTCATATACTTCATAGGCTTGTACAATCTTCTGAACCAGGGGATGACGTACAACGTCCTTGCTGGTCAGCTCACAAAAAGCGATGCCTTCCACTTTTCTTAAGACCTGAGTCGCCACATCCAGGCCGGACTTTGCATCTGCCGGCAGATCCTTCTGGGTGACATCTCCGGTAATAATGACTTTGGAACCGAAACCGATTCGGGTCAGGAACATCTTCATCTGTGCCGGCGTGGTATTCTGAGCCTCATCCAATATGATATAGGCATTGTCCAGGGTCCGCCCTCTCATATATGCCAGAGGGGCAACCTCGATCAACCCCTTCTCCATGTTCTTCTGAAAACTTTCCGCTCCCATAATCTGGTATAAGGCATC
>DVNN01000308.1 GCA_018714325.1 Candidatus Pelethocola excrementipullorum | reverse complement strand
ACCTGTTTTACTTGGCTACAAACTTATTATACGAGGAGGTGGATATGATGAAGATTGCCAGACATGCTCAGATTTTGAAGTTGATTAATCAGTTTGACATCGAGACTCAGGAGGAGTTGGCGGCTAAGTTGATTGAGAGTGGGTTTCAGGTTACGCAGGCTACGGTCTCTAGGGATATCAGACAGTTGAAGTTGATGAAGATTACGAAGGAGGACGGGCATTCTAAGTATGTGGTGTTGCAGAGTGGGGATCAGGAGTATGTGGCCAGGTATGTGAGGGTTTTGAAGGATGCTTTGATTTCTATGGATATAGCGGAGAATCTCCTGATTGTGAAGACGGTTTCGGGGATGGCCATGGCTGCGGCTGCGGCTTTGGATGAGTTGAATTGGAGTGAGGTTGTGGGGTGTATTGCCGGAGATAATACGATTATGTGTGCGATTCGGAGTAAAGAAGAGGCGCTTGTTGTTATGGATAAGCTGAAAAAGACCTTGGAGAGTTTTTAGCTGCCGGTTTGGAGGCGGATATTATGTTGACAAATTTACATGTGAAGAATTTGGCATTAATTGATGAGATTGAGGTGGAATTCGGGCCTGGGCTTAATATCCTTACAGGTGAGACCGGGGCTGGTAAGTCTATTATTATTGGTTCTGTGAATCTTGCATTGGGCAAGAAGATGTCGAAAGAGATGATTCGTGAGGGCGAGAAGTCTGCCCTGGTTGAGCTGGTATTTCAGACCAGAAATCCCAAAGTTTTGGAAAATTTAAAAGAGATGGAGATCGATGCGGCAGAGGGACAGGTGATTATAACCAGGAAGATGTCTGAAGGGCGGAGTATCAGCAAGATCAATGGGGAAACCTGCACGGTGGCCCAGATTAAGAGTCTGGCGGCTGATCTGCTGGATATTCATGGGCAGCATGAGCATCAGTCTTTGCTTTACCAGGACAGGCAGCTGGAGATTCTGGATGCCTATGGGCGGGATCAGGGCAGTTGCAAAAAGGTCGTGGAGAAGTCTTATCAGGTCTACAGACAGCTGAAGAAAGAGTTGGCGGAGTATCAGATGGATGAGGAAGCCAGAACACGGGAAATCGCGTTTCTGGAGTTTGAGATCCAGGAGATTGAGAAGGCCGCTTTGAAAGCTGGGGAGGACGAAGAACTGGAGCAGCAGTTTCGGAAATTATCCAATGCGAAAAAAATAGCCGAGAGTTTGTATCAGGTACATATGCTGGCTGGGGATGAAGAAGGCAGCGGCGCCGGTGAGCAGGTGGGAAGAGCCCTTAGAGAGCTGGGAGGGATATCAGAATACGATTCCCACCTGAAGGAGCTGATGAAGGTTCTGAAGGATGTAGAAGGGCTTTTAAATGATTTTAACAGAGAAGTATCAGAGTATCAGTCGGGACTGACTTTTTCTGAGGAAGAATTTTTCCAGATAGAGAAGAGGCTGGATGATATCAATCATTTAAAGTCAAAATTTGGAAATTCCATTGAAGAGATTCTTCTATATCAAAAGAGACAAGAAGAAAAATTAGAACAGATGCGTGATTTCGAAGCTCGAAAAGCAGAAGTCAACGCTAAATTACAGGCGGCCGAAGAGGATTTAGAGAAGGCTTCGCATACTTTATCGAAGATTCGGAAATCCTATGGTGAAGCACTGGAACAGGAAATTGTAAAAGAATTGCAGGAACTTAATTTTGCTGATGTAAAATTTAAGATTGCTTTTTCACGGATGGATCATTATACGAAGAATGGATTTGATATGGTAGAGTTTCAGATTGCCACGAATCCTGGTGAACCCATCAAGTCGTTATCGAAGGTTGTTTCAGGCGGAGAGCTTTCACGTATCATGTTGGCGATAAAGACAATTCTGGCGGATAAAGATGATACGGAAACTTTGATTTTTGATGAAATCGACACCGGGATCAGTGGGCGTACTGCTCAGAAGGTATCGGAGAAGATGGCAAGAATCGGAAGGAATCATCAGGTCATGTGTATCACGCATCTTCCTCAGATCGCTGCCATGGCAGATGAGCATTTTGAAATTTTGAAATCTGTGGAAGGGTTGGAAACAAAGACCACAATCCGGCGACTGTCGGAAGAAGAGTCAATCCTAGAGCTGGCAAGGATTCTAGGTGGTGCAAGGATAACAGCAGCGGTGGAAGAGAATGCAAAAGAGATGAAAGAATTGGCGGGGATTCAAAAAACTTCCCGATTATAATAGTTGAATTATCACATACTAGAAAAGGATACATGACAATCTGTTGTGTATCCTTTTTTGGCGGAAAGGATGTGATTATGATGACTAGAAAGCAAAAATACCGCAGTTTTACCCTGGTGGCTTTGGCCGTAGCCTCTATTGCAGCCGGAACTTATGCATATTATAATATGAGGAATGCCATACCAGATGAAATTCATTATTGCAGCGACGATGAAAATCCCCTGCAAAAGCTGACGGATCATCCTTTGGTGACATATTCCGAGGATATGGAGGTCTCTGGAAATGGAAGTTATAAGGTGGAATTTAAGATTGCCAATATCTTACCGCTAAAGACGGTAAAGGTGGAAAAAACCGAAAGACCTACGATATATGCCAGCGGAACCTCGGTAGGAATCTACATGGAGACAGAAGGTGTACTAATTGTGGATTCCGGGGAGATACAAACCAAGGATGGACAGTTGTTAAAACCGGCAGAGCATATTGTGAAATCCGGTGATTACATTGAAAAAATCAATGGTCAGGAACTTCATAATAAGCAGGAGCTGTTGGATAAGGTGGCACAAAGTGATGGGAGTTCCATGGTGTTATCCGTAATGCGCCAAGGAGAGCTGGTCGACCTACAGGTAACTCCGGTTATGGCTGAGGATGGCTCCTATAAACTGGGAATCTGGGTCAGGGATAATGTGCAGGGAATTGGAACCCTGACCTATGTCACCCCGGAAGGAAAGTTTGGAGCCCTGGGACACGGAATCAGCGATGCGGATACCGGAGATTTATTAAAGCTGGGCAAGGGGGAATTATATCAGGCAGAGATTCTGGATGTGGTAAAAGGCAGCTCGGGAAGTCCGGGTGAACTGCGGGGTGTGATTCGCTATAGAAATGAAGATATCATGGGCAACATCGAAAAAAATACAAAAATTGGAATCTATGGTACTCTGAGCGAGGAAACTATCCACAGCCTGCCGCTTAGCAGTTATGAATTGGGCATGAAACAAGAAGTTCAAGAGGGTCCAGCCACCATCCTTTGCAGCGTAGACGGCAACATAAAGGAATATCAGGCTGTAATCCGTAACATAGACCTTGGGCAGACAGATACCAACAAGTGTTTTGAAATAGAGATAACGGATGAAAGTCTTTTAAATACCACGGGTGGGATTGTGCAGGGAATGTCTGGAAGTCCCATCATACAAAATGGCAGGATTATCGGAGCAGTAACTCATGTCTTCATTGCGGACTCGACATGCGGATATGGTATTTTCATAGAAAATATGCTCGACATATGAGTTTTTTGCCGAAAGGGTAGAGAAAGATTTGTATTTTGGGATTTGATGGCATTTTTTGTTGATTTCTAAAAGAAATAAACGAACGAAAATGATGAATATTTGGAAATTTGTATTGAATAAAGTGTATTTTATCCCTATAATGAACTTAGTGTTTGGAATGAAGATATATCGAAAAAGGGCGCCCGCCATTTCCCACACACATAATCAGACAATATCATATAAATGAAAGTTGATTATGGCAGGATCAATGGGAGGAGATACTATGGAAAAACTGAATATTGCAGTTGCAGATGATAATGAACGTATTCTGGATTTACTGGCTACTATCATTAAAAATGACAAAGAGCTAGAACTCGTAGGGCAGGCCGATAACGGAAAAGATATCTACGATATTATACGCGAGAAGAAACCAGATGTAGTATTGCTGGACATTATTATGCCAAAGATGGATGGGCTTACACTCATGGAGAAGATCGCTAAGGATCAAGCGATAAAGAAACAACCTGCATTTATTGTAGTATCTGCAGTAGGCCAGGATCGGATTACAGAAGATGCTTTTAATCTGGGTGCGAATTATTACATCCTGAAACCCTTTGATAATGATGTGGTGATAAACAGAATCAAAGCGGTAGCAGGCAAGAACACCAGAAGAGGAGAGGTCAGAACGAACCAGGACTATTCAATGCAGGCCCAGGAGAGAAACCTGGAACTGGACGTAACCAATATCATCCATGAGATTGGGGTTCCTGCACATATCAAAGGTTATCAATACCTGCGAGATGCAATCATACTTTCCGTAGAAGATGTGGAGATGCTGAATTCAATTACGAAGATTCTATATCCCACAATCGCAAAGAAACATCAGACCACACCTAGCCGGGTGGAGCGCGCTATCCGCCATGCAATTGAGGTAGCCTGGAGCAGAGGAAAAATGGATACCATTGATGCACTGTTTGGTTATACGGTCAGCAATGGAAAAGGAAAGCCAACGAATTCTGAATTTATCGCATTGATTGCGGATAAGATCAGATTGGAGTACAAGAACTGAAATAAGGGTTCGGACATAATACTTTTCATTCATAAAATTCTATGCTATAATTTTACTATAATAAAGTCGGACAGGGGGTTATATGCATGAAGAAAGTATTATTTGTTGCCTCGGAAGCAGTACCATTTGTCAAAACTGGAGGACTTGCCGATGTAGTAGGTTCCTTGCCAAAATGTTTCCCCAAAGAGTATTTTGACGTACGTGTTATGATACCAAAGTATTCTTCTATAAAGGAAGAATATAAAAAGCAGATGCGTTATACTAATCATTTCTATATGGATTTGAACTGGCGTCAGCAGTACGTGGGAGTTTTTGAGATGGAATATGAGGGAATCACCTTTTATTTTATCGACAACGAAGAACATTTTACCGGAGCACAGCCCTATATGGGTATGCCTGGGGATTTGGAAAAATTCGCATTCTTCAGTAAAGCGGCATTGTCGGTACTACCTACCATAGATTTCCGGCCGGATATCATCCACTGCCATGACTGGCAGACGGGGCTGATACCGGTATATTTAAAAGAAAGATTTCAGGACAGTGAATTTTATCGTGGAATTAAGACCATTATGACGATACATAATCTTAAATTCCAGGGTGTATGGGATGTTAAGACGATAAAGAACATTACTGGACTGCCAGACTACTTTTTCACTCCAGATAAGTTGGAATTTAAGAAGGATGCCAGTTATCTGAAAGGTGGTTTGGTTTATGCAGATGCGATTACAACAGTTAGCAAAACCTATGCAGAAGAAATTAAGATGCCATTTTATGGAGAAGGTCTGGATGGCTTGATGCGTGCCCGCGCAGGTAGCCTGAGAGGAATTGTAAATGGTATCGATTATGATGAGTATAACCCTGAGACGGATCAGAATCTGGAGAAGACCTATTCGGCCAGGAATTTCCGAAAGGAAAAGGTGAAGAACAAGACAGCCCTTCAAAAGGAATTAGGGTTAGAAGTGAATCCCAAAGCTATGATGATCGGACTTGTTTCCCGCCTAACGGATCAGAAGGGGCTGGATTTGGTTGCCTACATGATGGATGAAATGTGTCAGGATAACATCCAGCTGGTGGTTCTTGGAACTGGAGAGGCACAATATGAGAACATGTTCCGCCACTTTGCATGGAAATACGGAAATAAGGTCTCAGCCAATATTTATTATTCAGAGCCTATGTCTCATAAGATTTATGCGTCAGCAGATGCGTTTTTGATGCCTTCTTTATTTGAGCCCTGCGGATTGAGTCAGTTGATGAGCCTCCGCTACGGCACCATACCAATTGTACGTGAAACCGGTGGATTGAAGGACACGGTGGAACCGTACAACGAATATGAAGGAACAGGCACAGGGTTTAGCTTTAAAAATTACAATGCCCATGAGATGCTGGGGACTATTCGTTATGCAGAACGAATCTATTATGACAAAAAGCGAGAATGGAATAAAATCATAGACCGTGGAATGGCTCAGGATTTTTCATGGTTTAGTTCTGCACATCAGTATCAAGATTTATATGATTGGCTCGCTTAACAGACGGTGAGCGGAAAAACCGGGGACAGTTAATGGCTATTGCTATTTAACTGTCCCCGGTTTTTATTGACGTAAGATGGGTGGTGTGTTAAATTAAAGAGGTCAATATATCTTGGCAGTTTTCGCTGCGAGTTTCCCGTATTTTTTAAATAATGATTGACATTTATGCAAAAGTGTAATAGTATATTGGTTAGATGGCGAACACGCGTTCGTGTGGAAGGAGATTCTTATGATTAATAAAGATGAGAAGTTAAAAGCTCTTGATGTAGCGATAGGACAGATTGAAAAACAGTATGGCAAAGGTTCAGTGATGAAGCTTGGAGAAGCCAGTGCACATATGAATGTAGAGACAATTCCCACAGGTTCTCTGAGCCTGGATATTGCTTTGGGACTGGGTGGAGTGCCAAGAGGAAGGGTTGTGGAGATATATGGACCGGAATCTTCTGGTAAGACCACAGTGGCCCTACATATGGTTGCAGAAGTACAAAAAGGTGGAGGTATAGCAGGGTTTATTGATGCTGAGCATGCTTTGGATCCGGCATATGCCAAGAAGATTGGAGTTGATATCGATAACCTTTATATTTCACAGCCTGACAGTGGTGAGCAGGCGCTGGAGATCACAGAGACCATGGTACGGTCCGGGGCCGTGGACATCGTAATCGTGGATTCAGTAGCTGCCTTGGTTCCCAAGGCCGAGATCGATGGTGACATGGGTGACTCCCACGTGGGTCTGCAGGCTCGTTTGATGTCTCAGGCGCTGCGTAAGCTGACGGCGGCGATCAGCAAATCCAATTGTATCGTAATCTTTATCAACCAGCTCCGTGAAAAAGTTGGTATTATGTTCGGAAGCCCAGAGACTACCACCGGAGGACGTGCATTGAAGTTCTATTCATCCATCCGTCTGGATGTAAGAAGAATCGAGGCCTTGAAGCAGGGTGGTGAAGTGGTAGGTAACCGTACTAGAATTAAGGTGGTTAAGAATAAAGTGGCACCTCCTTTCAAAGAAGCAGAATTTGATATCATGTTTGGACAAGGCATCTCAAGAGAAGGCGATGTGCTGGATCTGGCCGCGAATCTGGGTGTGATCCAGAAGAGTGGAGCCTGGTATGCTTACCATGATGCTAAGATTGGACAGGGTCGGGAGAATGCAAAGCAGTACCTGAAGGAAAATCCTGAGATTTGTCAGGAAGTTGAGCTGCAGGTACGTGAGCACTATGGACTGGTGGAAGGCGGAGTCGGCGACCAGAAGCAGGAAGAAAACGCATCAGAGAACGATGAAAACTTATGATAATTGAAAGTATAAAACCGGTAAATAAAAAAAGGTATCAAATTATAACTGACGAACAGCTTGCTTTTGTTTTGTACAAAGGCGAGCTGTCTCGCTATCGACTGGAAGAAGGCTGTGAATTACTTCCTGAAGTTTACCAGGAAATTGTGGAAGAGATATTGAAAAAGCGGGCCAAGCTTAGGGCTATGCACCTGCTCACCGCTCAGGATAGGACGGAATTTCAGCTCAGGGAAAAACTGGGAAAAGACGGACATCCCAAAGAGGTGGTGGACTGTGCCGTCGATTATGTCAAATCCTATCATTATATCGATGATGCAAGATATGCGGAATCTTATGTGCGCAGTATGCAGGGCAGGAAAAGCAGCCGGTGGATCAGCTTTGAATTAGAGCGGAAGGGGATATCCAGAACTATCATCGAGCAGGTTATGACCCAATCGGAAGGGGTGTCGGAAGAAGGCATGATTGAGGCATTGGTACGCAAAAGAGCAGGAGAGCCTCATAAGCTGGATGAGAAGGAGTTACGGCGTCTCTATGGTTACTTGATGCGAAGGGGGTTTCGAAGTCAGGAAATCGGCAGCGTGCTTCAGCGGTATCAGAAGTGCTAGATATAAGAACTAAATATAATTTTGCAAGGGGAAAATTCTTTTAGCAAAAAGTAGGGTTTTTTGTTAAATGGGGTTCTTTTTTCTTATTCTATCTATAGATTTTCTCCCTTTAGAGTTTTTATTGTCATTCAATTGGGCGTTATTTTATACAAATTGGTTTCGAATAGATTGACAAATTTGTAAAAACAGTATAAAATTGAACTGTTGTGAATGTACAATGAAAATTTAATAAGGAGGTGCTCCTGTAATGATTGCATATGTGATAGTTGCAATTGTTGCTGTGTGTATTACTCTACTTGTTGCGGTTCCTGTTACCGGAAAAGTTGCAGTGAATAAAAAAGTTCGGGAAGATTCCGAAAAGATTGGCACTGCAGAGGAAAAGGCTAGAAACATAATAGATGAGGCATTGAAATCAGCTGAAACTAAGAAACGTGAGGCACTTTTAGAAGCGAAAGAGGAATCTTTAAAAACCAAAAATGAGGTGGAAAAAGAGTCTCGTGAGCGAAGAGCGGAGCTGCAGAAGTATGAAAAGCGAGTACTGTCCAAGGAGGAATCCATAGACAGGAAGTCCGATGTTTTAGAACGTCGTGAGAATGATATTACAGCAAAAGAAGCAGAAATCAAGAAGAAAGAAAAGAAAGTCGACGAATTACAAAATCAAGGAGTACAGCAGCTGGAGAAAATCTCCGGTTTTACCTCCGAACAAGCAAAAGAATATCTATTAAAATCTGTTGAAGATGAAGTAAAAATTGACACTGCTAAGATTTACAAGGAATTGGAAAGTCAAGCAAAGGAAGAAGCAGGACGTAAAGCTAAGGAATATGTGGTTACCGCAATACAAAAGTGTGCGGTGGATCATGTTTCTGAATCTACAATTTCTGTAGTTCAACTTCCAAGTGATGAGATGAAAGGAAGAATTATCGGAAGGGAAGGACGTAACATCCGTACCCTGGAAACTCTTACAGGAGTGGATCTGATAATCGACGATACTCCGGAGGCAGTTGTATTATCCTCATTTGATCCTATCAGACGTGAAGTAGCACGTATCGCATTAGAGAAATTAATCGTGGATGGACGTATTCATCCAGCCCGTATCGAGGAAATGGTGGAAAAAGCTCAAAAAGAAGTGGATACCATGATTCGTGAGGAAGGTGAATCGGCGGCTCTTGAAGTCGGCGTACACGGTATTCATCCGGAAT
>DVNN01000307.1 GCA_018714325.1 Candidatus Pelethocola excrementipullorum | reverse complement strand
TTCTTTTTTTCCTGTATTTTTTGATGAATTATCTTCATTGTTCTGGATTGTGTTCTTGTTTTCTTCTATCTTCTCTTTATTTTCTTCAGTTGTCTCGTTCCTTTTGCCTTCCTGTGTCTGATCTTCTTTCCTTCCTTCTTCTGAATTCAGAGTATCATCTGGAATTTTTTCTGTAGTGCTTTTTTCATTTGATTGTTTATTATCCTCTTTACCTTTAGCACATGAACAGCCGCTTAATAATAAACAAAAAGTTAAAATTCCAATAAGTAAAAAGTTTATTATCTTCCTCATAATCTTTTCTCCTTTGCACTTTTTCACACTCGCCTCCGTACTTCACTATATTAAGATTACACTAAATTCCACCATCATTCAAGTCTATAACCATTTCTTAATTTGCATATTTTTACCACCTGCTTGTATCCATGATATTAAGGTCTGTCACACTGGTTTAATTAGTGTGACAGACTCCTTTTAGGATGCTACATCTATCTTCTTTTTATTTTGATGCTCTTCTACCCTCTTAACTACATTTTACCAAACCCCATCAGGCCCTCAAAGCACCTGAACATAAAAAGCGGTGGATTGTGGAGGTATGCTGGCTGTTTGAAAATTAGCATGGGTGACCCGTACCATTTGCCCTGGCCGGAGGGATCTTAGGCTTATTTGATTTCCATTTCTGCCCAATATAATCGTTGAATCAGAGATATAAAACCTCATCTGCCGATTGATGTTTCGGGGATTTCCAGTGTAAAGGAAATTATTTCTGGTATCCACACTGACGACCCGGTCAGTGGTCACACTCGTAGGGGGCTGCCTTTGGGTACGTGCCACGATCAAAAAGGCACTGGCCTGGGGAGGAATGCTCCTCGTCATAGCAGAGGAAAATAGCGCATCAACCCGCATTCCCACTCGGATGTCCCTCAGTTGCATAGGGCGGCCTAAAGGGCTTATTATAGTGGTATTTCGATTCACATTCAGTCTTAGGTTTTCTATTGAGATCATATTTCTGGGCTTTCGCACTGCATGTGAAATTAGTACAAAGCCTGAATTTCTGTCTGTTACAGATACCTCTTCTACAAAGGCATTTTGAACCCGCATCACATTACCAATTTGAGATATTGTTCCTCTATCGTCAGCAAAATTAATACTCATGCTTAACCTCCAATGTCATTTTATTATATTTATACCATATGCATACGGCTTGTAATGTTACTTAGAGAGATGCTACCCGCTTACATAATTTTACAACAGCCTATATCCCTGATAGTTACTGGCTTTTTGACGATTTCCAGAAATTATGAATAGCAACTGCTTCAATAAGGTGATACAGTGGTTTTAAAACAGTAAATAATATGATATCAGGGTCAAAAGGTCATGCTTTTCATGCTTGCATGAAAAAGCACGAGATTGGTACCCGCAAGACATGAGAAGGTAGCCCGAATAGGGCGGGTTTCGAATGTTTTTAGAATTTGCACGTAAGGCATAAGGCATGAAAAAATGCAAGCATTTTTATTTGCCGCCGCCCGTGAACCACAAGAAGCTCGGAACGTGCGTCTTGTGGCTGCGTGAGCACAAAGTGCGTAGCAATTCGTAGGTATCATGGGGTCAAAATACCTTTTGACCCCTACATCATAACATAGTATAAAAGACAAAAGTCCCGAAAAAAACTGTCTGGTTGCAGTTTTTCCGGGACTTTATCAATTATTTCAAATCATAAATCACTTCATCTATGCCATGAATTTCCTTGTTGCCGCTTCAACAACATGACCTACTAAAACAGAAGTGGTAACACTTCCAACACCGCCTGGAACTGGTGTAATGGCCTCTACCACAGGCTCTGCCTTGGCATAATCCACATCACCGCAGAGTTTTCCTTCTTCATTAACATTGATTCCAACGTCAATTACGATCTGTCCGGCACTTAAGTATGTATCGTCGATCACCCCAGCACGTCCGGCTGCCACAATTACAATATCCGCTTCCCTTACCACAGACGGCATGTCTACGGTTCTGGTATGGCAGATCGTAACGGTTGCATTCTTTTTCACCAGCATCATCGCTGCCGGTTTTCCAACAACCAGACTACGGCCTACCACAACGGCTTTCTTGCCGGTGCAGTCTATTCCGTAATGATCCAGGATCTCCATACATGCCTGGGGTGTACAAGGAGGGAATCCGATCTGTTTTCCCGTGAATACACCAGCCATGGAACCATCGGTCATGCAATCCACATCCTTGGCAGGATCCAATGCGTTCTCAATCACGGACTGATTCAGATGCTTTGGCAGTGGACGGAATAATAACACGCCGTGAATCTTGTCATCTTTGTTCACCTTATCGATGACTTCCAGAAGTTCCTTCTCTGTAACATCTTCAGGAAGTAAGAATTTTTCAAAGGCTACGCCCAGGGTTTCACAACGCTTTGTCGCTCCTCTTTCATAGGAGATATCGCTTCCATTCTCTCCTACACGGATAATACCCAGGGTCGGTGTGATGCCTTTTTCCTGCAGTTGTGCCACATTTGATTTGATTTTATCATTTAATGCGGCTGTTACTTCTTTTCCCAGTAATTGTTTTGCCATTTTGCTCATCCTCCGCTATATCATTGATAGGGCTGGGCTCATAGGCCCCTCACCTCAGATTCCACCTCATTACGTATATGGACCTAATTACTTCAGTCTGGCCAATACACTTTCGAACACTTCATCTGCGATTTTCGTATACTTCTCCAGCATCCCATCACACTTTGCATTTAATTGTTTTGCATACTCTTTATTCGCCATGGATTTGGTATTAATGTAGACATTCAAGCTGGCACCCTTTAAGGCAGCTTTACAACACGCTGCTCCTACGCCCGCATCGCTGATCGCAAGGGCAGAACCTTTCGCACCGAATTCTACCAGAAGATCTATGGCCTCACAGCACTTTTCCATGATTTCCATGGGCACGGAGCAGGCATCTTTCAATACGATCTCCATAACACGAGCTTTTTCAGCCTTATCCGCTTCGGTTTCCCGAGGCATGCCGTAAGCCTTGGAAAGTGGCTCAAACACTTCCGCATCTCTTTCAATCAGGCGAAGCAAATCCTTCTGAAGCTGATCTGATTTTGCCTTTAGCTCATACATCTCTGCTTCCACATCTGCGTATTTCTTCTTACCTACCGTAAGACTTCCCACCATGTTACCAAGGGCCATGCCTACCGCACCAACCAGTGCGGATGCGCCGCCGCCGCCGGGAACCGGCGCCTTGGAGCCCAATACTTCCACGAATTCATTGCAAGGTACTTCTGAAAATCCCATGTTCCTAAGCCTCCTTAATTCTATCGATTGTAGCTATAGTTAAATAGCCAACTCTCCATTTATTTCGCGAAAACCGGTGGGTATGCAGACAAGCATCCCACCAGTAGTTCAATTCTTGTTCATTGTCAAGTATGACGCTGACAGCATATCTATTAGAACAGTCCACAAATCTTACACTTCTCATCCACATCAATCCGCTCAGCTGCCGGACGTTTGGGAAGGCCAGGCATAGTCATGATCTCTCCTGTCAGGGCTACGATAAAGCCTGCCCCTGCAGAGATCTTTAAGTTCCGAACAGTTACTTCAAAATCAGTGGGAGCTCCCAGTTTCGTCAGATCGTCGGTCAGGGAGTACTGGGTCTTAGCTACACAGATTGGACAGTTTCCATATCCAAGTGCCTCCAGCTGTTTGGCCTGCTTAGCCGCAGCAGCTGTCAGAACCACATGTTTTCCACCATAGATCTTCTGTACGATCTGATTCAGTTTATCCTCGATACTTCCCTCTAATTCATAAGAGAAGGAGAATCCACTGTTGTCTTCATCACAGAGTTTGATTACCTCTTCTGCCAGTCGAACGCCGCCTTCACCGCCCTTTGCCCATACTTCGGAAATTGCCACGTTAACGCCCAGTTCCTTACACTTTGTCTCCACCAGGTCAAGCTCTGCCTTGGTGTCTGTGGGGAATGCATTGATGGCTACA
>DVNN01000306.1 GCA_018714325.1 Candidatus Pelethocola excrementipullorum | reverse complement strand
CTCAAAGGGTAGATAAATCCTGGGATTTCCGGCATCCCCCTCACAGACTCCATCCAAAAGCTGGATAGCGGCACATCCTTCGGGGTGCCAGAGAATCAAAAGTTTCTGATCCCATTCCGCCCGATAGGGATTCAGCGCATAGTCTTCAAAACATTTTCCGTAATGTTCAAACTGATTGACGAACTTCTGATCCAAGGAAAGTTTCAGCCGTCCCTTCATCTTACTGCCCGAAGTATTTGTTATTTCTATGCAATAACATGCTCCTGCAGGGCCTGGCAGGGGATGAAGATCAGACACTTTCCTAGACTCCTTTTCAGATACCGGGGCCAGAGAAAACACTTTAGTTTCAATACCGGGATGCTTTGTGCTCGTCACCGGAAGAAAATGATCCAGATACCAGGTTTGGGAAGATTGATCGGCTGCCTGTAACAGCAGACCATTCACCAGCTCTATCTCATATCTCATCTTCCCTAATAAAAGTGCCGTATCATTCTGATAATATTGGCCTATATGTCCCTTAAACTGTCCGCCCACATCCGTTCCGCCTGAGGGTACCCCATAGATTTTATCGTGGGGTGTGCAGAGAAAATGCAGCCTTCCCATGGTGTCCTGCCCAAGCAGCGTCCGTCCATTGGACTGGGTAAATAACTGTCTTTCACTCAAAGACCAGTCCGTCATCTCTGACGTATCATCATAAGATGCCTGAAAATATGGGGATTGATACCCCTTGTTCCAGACCTCCTCCCAAGTGTCATATATAACCTTACCTCTTAAATGCATCACAATCTCCTCCTTCTTCTAATTCTTACCCTTTCACGCCTGACATCGTGATACCCTCGATCAGATATTTCTGTCCAAACCCAAATACGATGATGACCGGAATAAGTACCAGACAGGCCGCTGCCATCATAAGATTCCACTCTCCCCTATAGGAGCCGGTGAACAATTGAAGCCCCAGAGCCACTGTGTATTTCTTCTCGGAATTCAGATAAACCAGCGGCCCCAGGAAATCATTCCAGGAATTCAGAAAAGCAAACATCCCCACAACGGCCAGCGCCGGCTTTGTCGTGGGCAGGATAATTCTGGAGAATATCTGTATATGCGTAGCTCCATCCAGATAGGCTGCCTCGTCAAAGTCCCTTGGAATGCTCATGTAAAACTGCCTGAGCAGGAAAATATAAAATGCGCCTCCGCCAAACCATGCCGGCACGATCAGTGGAAGAAAACTATCCGTGATGCCAATAGTCCTCCACATCAAAAATGTAGGTAAAAGTGTGACGGCAAAAGGCAGCATCATACTGCTGATGATACAGGCAAAAACCACATTCCTCCCCCTCCACTTAATTCGTGCCAGACCATAAGCACAGATGGAACTGGTGAGCATGGTTCCACCAACACATCCGGCGGTTATGATGAACGAATTCAAAAAATAAGTCTGGAAAGGCAGAGTATCAAATACCTCGCCGTAATTCTCCCACATGATCTCAGAAGGAAACCATCTGGGAGGCATCATAAATATTTCTACGGTATTCATCAGCGAGCTGCGCACCATCCAGAACAACGGAACCAGACAAAATGCGGCCCCTAAAGTAAGAATTCCATAGGTCAAGATACGAAAGACCATTCTTTTTCCCTTTTTCATCTTCACTCACCTCCATAATAGACCCATCGATTGGAATACTTGAAAATAACCGCAGTCAGAATCATGATAATGACGAACAAAACCCAGGCAACCGCACAGGCCTTACCCATCCTGCTGAACTCAAATGCCTCTCTATACAAATAATAAACGTAGAACAAACTGGCGTTATTCGGTCCTCCCTGAGTCATGACATAGGACTGGGTGAAGATCTGAAACCCATTGATAATTCCCATAACCACATTATAGAAAATCGTGGGTGTCATCATTGGAACAATTACATAACGAAGCTTTGCGAAGAAACCTCCGCCGTCTATCTGCACCGCTTCCAGGAGTTGACGTGGTACGTCCTGAATACCGGCCAGAAATATGACCATCGTCGAACCTGTTGTCCACAAGTTAATGAAAACCAAAGTCGGAATCACCGAGCTCTCTCCTGACAGCCACTTGCTCACCGGCAGATGCATCCCTTTTAACAGATGATTCGCCAGCCCCATATCGGGGTTAAATATCCACATCCAGATCGCAGCCATAGCCACGATGGGCACCACAGTCGGCAGGTAAAAAATCGTACGGAAAATCCCCTTTCCTCTCACATCCGAATTCAATAACAACGCGATAAGAAAAGCGAAAATCATCGCAGAAGGCACAGAAAGTACCACATAGATGATGGTCACGGCCATAGACTTATAGAAGTATGGATCAGCTCCGCTGAATAACTGTCTATAATTAGCAATTCCTATAAAACTTCCGCCCGTCGTAAAACTATAGTTCATAAAACTCAATACCAGACTGACACCCATGGGTATTAATGCAAAAATCAAAAATCCAAGGATACAAGGAAGGCTGAACAGTACGCCCCATTTGTTTTCTCTTTTTTCCCTCGCTGTCATAATCACCCTTGTTTTCGCGCTCATAAAAACCTCCTTATATGAAAGAAGGCTGCCATAAAATGTTGCCATTTCACAGCAGCGCTTCTATATCTCTCCTTCAATCAGGAACGTTCTCCTGAATAGGTTCCTCCTACCAGGGGATCTGTCTGGCTCTTGACCTCTGTCATCGCCTGTTCTGCCGTCTTACTTCCGGACCATACCTGTTCCAATGCCGACTGAACCAATGTATTGATTTCGTTAAAGTTCTTTACATCAATCTCCGTCGCGGTGACAGCATGATCATAAGTTGCTTTTACAATCGCATCCTTAAATCCTTTTGGCCTTGCAGGAAGTTCCTCGGATGCCCAGAAATCAAGCTTTTCTTCATCCGTATAATATTCCGTCTGCACCGGCAGCCATAAGGTACGATACAATTCTGTAATCCTTTCCGAGCTTTCCGGATTCGTCAGCCAGAGATACAATTTCTCTGTCTCTTCCAGATGTTCCGTGCTTTTGAAGATAATTAAAGAGCCACCGTCAAAAAACGTGGTATAATTCTCATCTATCGGCAGTACACCCACACCCCAGTCACATCCGGAATTCATCAGATCCAGATGGTTCCAGCTTCCGTCAATATACATTGCGGTCTGCTTAGATGCCAGGGCCGTGGCCGCACTTGGCATGGCATTCTTCTGCACCGCGGTCGGAGAAACATGGTATTTATTAATTAAATCGGCAAAATTCTGAATCACCTCTGCCGCCGCCGGCTCCTCCAATCCAATTCCGTCCATATTCTCATTCAGATATCCACCTCCAGCAGAATACACAAAAGGCATATACACATTCCAATCTGTGCCGAACATCACTCCATATTGTTGAATATTGTCGGAGTCAAAGTTGGGGTCCTTGGCATTTCTCCCCTCGGTATCCAGGGTCAATTGCTGTGCCACATCTATGAATTCCTCCCAGGACCAGGCATCTTCCACCTTGGCGGGCGGCAGCTCCACTTTCGCGTCCTCAAAGCAGTCCACGTTATACATCAGATTTGTCGTGACATTGGCCTGAACTGGCCCTGCAGATTCCTCCGGTGACCAGTTCCACCAGCAGGTAGAGAGGTAATCCTCCTTTTTCAGATCCATATCATCCAACAAGTCATAGAAATTATAAATCAGCCCATCCTCTCCCATCTGACATTTCCAAGATGCGGAATAACTGATATCAGGAGTTTCTCCCGCAGCAATCATGGCATTTAATTTGGTGAGAAAATCTTCATTTGGGATGTGCATCAAATCAACTTTGATGTTAGAATATTTTTCCATGAATTTATCCACCGATTCTTCGATGGCCTTCTTCTCGTCACCGCTCCCCCAATAGGTGAATTTCAAAGTTACAGACTCATCTTCGCCACTTTTGGCACCATCTCCATCAGAAGCAGTTCCTCCAGAGTTACCACATCCCCCAAGAACCATAGCTGTAATCATGGAAGCTGCAATTAATTTCGCCGCTGTTTTTCTCTTCATAATCCTACCTCTTTCTTTTGTTGACTTCTTTTGTTGACTTCATTATATCCGCTTTAATGCCCCCAAACTATAAGGATATTTTTGGATTATAGCATTTTGATTATAAAAAAGAGGACAATAGCCATGGAAACCATTCCATAAACTATCATCCTCTTTGATAGGGCCTAAACTCCCTTATTTTTTATTCTTCACTGGATAAAAGGGACAGCGTTTTTCCAAACACTGCTCATTCTGCCTAAAAAACCCGCAGACCATCCGTTCCGGCAATTCCATTTGAACCCCCAGATGTTCATATGTAAAGTCCACCGCCTCCTTAATCGCTAAAAAGGAATCCCTCTTGCAGCATCGGGGGCCCCCATGCCTGGCAATTGAAGTTAATGATGCAGCGGTCATCAAATTAGCTTTCTGCCACTCCTCCTCCTTGAGGGGTGTACAATTTGTGATGATGCTAAAATAGATTCCAGTACTTACAGCGGCACCACAGCAGCCATGCAGGCCACAAACTCCTCCCGGAACCTGCTGCCCACGTATCGCCATCTCATCCAACGCGCTCTCTAACTCTATATTTCCTCCGCTATTCGCATATGCGGTCAACAGGCTGGCTCCGACCAGCACATGATGCTCCGGGCCATGCATATGTATATACGGATTCTTCATCATACTAACGGCGATTTCAAGGGGAGCTCTGGATCCGCTCTCCAAACAAATATCCTTAATCGCCTCTATCCCCTTTTTGCCATGACACTCATCACAGATGTAATGATTATCTTCACATTTCCCATTACTCATATGCACTTCATGGCAGATCACACATTCCATTGCTTCTGCTTTTTCCAGATACTTCAGTGGTTTCCCACATACGAGACAAGCACCTTTACCACCCATAACCGCTCCTCCTTTTCCAGATTACCTAACCTTACCGGTTCTTAGTAAACCTGAGGTTCTCCCTTTAAAGAAATGATATCAACGAGAACGTTTCTAACTTCATCTTCCTCACCATCTACAGCCAGAACAACCGCACCTTCTGAACCGCCGATACCGCCGGCCGCTATGCACTTTGCCTTAACATGATATAAGGTCTCCAACGCACCAATCTCTGTGATAACCTTAGCCCCTGGCACCGGCATCAGTCCAACCTTATCCCCTATGGCTTCATCCACCGGATGCCCCGCCAAAAACTCAACGGCATCCCGTACATCCGGAACCAGTTTTTCGAGTCCGATGGGGATGATGAACTTTATGCCCCGCTGCATGATCGGCCCCCATGCAGCACCGATTGTACCTCCCATATTATTTCCCGCCAGAACAGCGGCCAAACCAGTATGGTCCACCGCATTTCCACCTTTTATAAACACATCCCCCACCTCAAGATCAGGGAGAAATGATTTCCAATGAACCGCTTTGTCCTCTGGCTTTCCTTTCGTGATGACGACCGGGTGAACCCGCCCCTCTTCAACGCTGGTTCCTGTTTTTCCATCCTTGATCAAACCGAGGGTATAAGTACTCTTTTTCTCCATCTTTTCTCCAAGAAGCTCTTCCAGCAGGAACGCATTGGTTGTGCCGCCGGCTAATATGATACGATGGTTTCGAAATGCATTCTGAACGCTGGGTAATGCTTTAACTCCCCACGCGATTAATCGTTTTGATTCACTTGGCGTAAGCGTGATTTGTATTCTCAATACATCTTCCTCCATATGACAAATAAAATAATAGTTAAATCCACCTTTACTATCATTCCATTATATCATCAGGAAAAAGGAAAGTCACCAATATCCCTCCCGGGTTTAACTTATGTAAATCTTTTTAATAAATTTAGATACTCACCATAATACTCACAATTCTCAAACAGGAAGGATTCCGGCATCTTCCTTACATGATCCCATCCCAGTTTTTGCAGCAGGGGTTTCAGGATCTGTTCCTTTTGGAAAAGGTATAATAATCCCCTGATTCTGAACTGAATCATATACTGAAACTCCTGATCAAGTTCCAGAGGAAAATAAGTGTTCATCGTCTCTGCGATCTCGTTTCCCATATCCATTTCCTTATAATGGGTCCATTCTTTATGGATTTCATCCGCGAACTTCATCCATAAGGAATCCGCCTTAGGATAGACCACCCCCATAAAGCTGGCATCCTTGTAACACCATAGGGTCCAAGACACCTTGTACTTTTCAAACAGTTCCAACGTATCTTCCACCATAACCATTACATGCTCCAGAGAATGTCCTGCGATATCATATCCGGCTTCCCCGCAGAGTAAGGGCCGCTCAAATCGCTGTAAATCCTGCAATAAAGTCTGAAATCTTTCCTCAAAAACAGCCTTTCTCTTTTTCCGGTCATAGCCAATATCGCATAAGTCGGGCTCCCAGACAGTGGGATAGAAATGGAAGGTGAGCGTGGTCTGCTCATCGGACAGCCTCTGAATCCTGGTGAAATCCATGGCGAAATGATCCCCTTCTATGAATAAAATATGATTGCTATCCACCTTTCGGATTGCTGAAATCAGGGCTTCATAAAAACTTTGTAATCGGCCCGTATCACTTTTCATCAAAAATGGTTCATTCAGCAAATCATATCCCAGCAGGCAGGTTTCATCTGCATACCTTGAGGCGATGGCCTTCCATAATTCAATAATCTGGTTCTGAAAAACCCCAAACTCCCAGAACTGGGGAACCCCGGTCTGATTATCCGAATGCCAGTCGGGATTCTGCCCCCCTGGTACCGTGTGTAGATCCGGAAGCACAAAGATCCCATGCTTTCTGCATATATCAAATAGATAATCGAAATACCGAAACCCCTCTTCCCTTAACTGTCCCGGATGCTCATCATCGATAAACAATCGGTAATTAAAGGGAACACGTATCAGATTCAACCCATTTTCACTCAGAAGTTTGGCATCCTCTTCTGTAAAAAAGTTATATGTGAAATCCCGGAAAAACTGAGTCTTGTTTTCCTCTCCAAAAACCTCTGCAAAGGCCTCCTTCATCATCTTGTCCGGCGTTGGTATCCCCAGCATGAAATGCTCCAGGTTCAGCCAGGTTCCCACCCCCAGCCCCTTGAACTGTATCGGTTCTCCCTTATATACGAATTCCTTTCCCTGTATTTTAACAAATTCCATTCTCATCCTCTTTTCTCTAAGTTCAATCTTTCATACTGCCATTTTGGTGATTCCGCTTCCTTCATTGCCCGCGTCAACTTCTGACACATCAGCTGTTCCAATACCTGGTCATCCATGGGATGCTCCTGTGCATAATCCTCTTCCACATCAAAAAGCCGGGATTCCATCACATAAGAAATATCCCCCAGGATGTCATCCTGGCTTAATACAGGTATCTTATATACCGGGTATCTGGTATATGGCAAAAATCTGCCCATCTCCATCTGATCTGCGTATTCCTCTCCCAAATACCGTCCCAGGGTGGTGGGCATACCGCAGTACTGATAACAAGGTTGATTGTCAGAATTACCCGGTGCTCTGAAATAGGTGTATCTGCCGTCATATACATTCACTGCACGGCCGAACCATCCATAGATGATTTCTTCTCTTCCGGGATCATCTTCCAGAATATAAGAAAACAGATTCTTGCCCTTCACCCTTTCCGGCACCTCACAATGGTGATAATTAAGTATGGTGGGCATAAGGTCGATGTTCTGAGTTAACTGCTTCCTGCATTCCCCTCCACAGGAACCGTCCGGCAACTTAAGAAACAGGGGGATGTGAGCCACTTCATTGTAGGCGTGCATGTAATTTTTCCCGATATATCCATGTTCCCCCAGCATATGTCCATGATCCGTGGTCAATATGATTAGGGTATCCTCATACATTCCCTGCTCTTTCAGGGTTGTCAGGAATTTTCCCAGCCAGCGGTCCGCCATGGTCAAGGTGGCCAGATAACTTTTCCGCAAATGCTCCACCGCTTCCGCAGGCTCCTTCACAGGCTCATAACTGGACCAGATAAATTCGTGCCCCTGATAATCATCCTGATACAAGTCGTGATATTCCCTGGGCGCTTCAAATGGTTCATGGGGATCAAAGGCCTCCACCATCAAAAAGAAATCATCGCACCCCTTATTATCCTCGATCCATTTACAGGCGGAACGAAAGGTCTTAGGGGAGGGATATTGTTCTTCAGCCCTGCCATAAACCTCCCTGTTCAGCACATTTTGTGGGGATTTTCTTCCATATGCCTCCTGGTCTACGGCCGGCTGGTTGACCCTGGATATCCAGGTGTCACCCTCCTGTCCTCTTTGATAATCCCAGGTGTTAAATTGATAACAGTAGTTTTCTCCACCCACCTCAAAATAATGGGAATGATCCGTAGTGATATGGGAAAAAACTCCATTCTGCCTCAATACCCCAGGAAGGGTGATATCAAATGGCTCGATTCCGCCCCAACCCCTTTCCAGAAACTGGGTACGTCCGGTCAGTATATCCCTTCTCGCCGGCATGCAGGGCGCCGAACCAATAAAGTGATTATCGAACCTCACGCTGTCCCTTGCAAAGCTCTCAATATTTGGCGTAATCCCCTCTCCATCCCCATGGTAGGGCTTTAAGAATTTCCTGGTTACCGAATCCATTAAAATCAATATCGTTCTCATATCTTCTACCCCTTAAGCCCGGAGAAGGCGATGCCCTCCACCAGATACTTTTGACCGATGCCAAAGATAACCAGCATGGGAATCAAGGCGCAGACCGTTCCCGCCATAATCAGCCCATACTCTGAGCCATATTGGCTTCGAAAGGAGGCCAGTCCTATCTGTATGGTTCTTAGGTGATCCGAGGTCAGATAAATCATCGGGGCCATGTAGTCATTCCACATGAAGTTAAAGGTGAATACAACCAACGTCGCCAGTCCTGGCTTACACATGGGGAATATGATCTTGCTGTAAATCATTAATTCTCCCGCACCATCGATTCTGGCTGCCTCAGACAACTCTTCCGGAATTCCCAGCATAAACTGCCGCAGTAAGAAGACTCCAAATACGGCGGATAGGTTAATCAGTATCAAGGACCAATGACTGTCATTTAAACCCAGTGATTTTACGACGATAAACTGAGGAATCATGATTGCGTGCCACGGCACCATCAAGGTGGCCAGGTAGCAAAGGAAGATCTTATCCCTGCCCGGATACTGCATCTTACTAAAAGAATAGGCTGCTAACGAGGCGGTGACAATCTGCCCCAATGTAACGATTAATGCAATTTTCAACGTATTAAGATAATATGTAAGAAATGGGATCTTCTCACTGACCTCCACATAGTTGGACCAGCGGAACACTTCCGGTATCCAACGGATGGGATAGGAAAAAATCTCATTGTTATTTTTAAAGGAAGATGAAAGCGTCCAAACGAATGGAATAATCATCAGCAGGCCTATGAGTAACATTACGATAAACAATATGCTGTTTATAATTTTCTTTTTCACCGTATACGATTCTCTAAACATTGTACCCTCCAATTTTACATATAATTAACCCACTTCTTCTGTCCTCTGAACTGAAAAAGTGTGATGACCATAATAATAAGAAACAGAAAATATGCCATAGCAGACGCATAACCGAATTGAAGCTTCTGGAAGCCCTCCTGATAGATCCGGTATACCAACACATTGGTGGAGCGTCCAGGCCCGCCGTCGGTCATAATATTGATCAGGTCAAAAACCTGGAAGGAATTGATGATGCTTAAGATGATTACCATAAACATGGTGGGTGACAACATGGGGAGTGTGATTTTAAAAAACTTCCTCACACCATTGGCCCCATCTATGGACGCCGCCTCATATAACTGATTCGGAATGGATTGTAATCCGGCCAAAATAATGATCATATAATATCCGGCCTGTTTCCAGATGGCCACCAGCATCACCGACCAAAGTGCCGTATTGGTCGAGGAAAGCCACATGGGGGGATTGTCGATTCCTATGGATCTTAAAAATGAATTCAAAGGCCCCTGGGTTGGATTGAAGATAATCGCCCACACGATACCCACCGCAACCATGGAGCTGATATTCGGCAGGAAAAACATGGTCTTAAATATACCGCTTCCCCTGATGCCCTTGTTCACCAATATGGCCAAAAGTAATGCAAATACGATGGTTCCTGGAACCGTCACCAGTGTATACACCAAGTTGTGCCAAAGGGAAACCAGAAAATATTCATCCCGAAACATCTCAATATAGTTTTTAAGCCCCACAAAATTAAACTGTTTAAATCCATTGTAATCTGTAAATGAGATAACCAGTCCCATCAAAACCGGCAGCACAATAAACGTGAAGAAAAATATAAAATTAGGGAGAATAAACAGATATCCCTTTGCATATTTTAAGAGTTTTTTATTCTTTACCATTTTCTCATCCTCTCTACCTATAGAGAAGGTGCTGCAAAATCTTTTGATTAGCAGCACCTTCCCGAAATCTATTTATTTACTCATGATATCCGTTCTCTGTTTCTCAAAATTTTGCATGGTTTCATCCAAGGTTTTCTCACCAAACAGATACAATTCGGCATGCTCCGCAAATGCAACCTTTAAGTCACTGTACTTGTCATAGGATGGTGTCTCTGGATAGATTTTTGCACTAAAAGCGACATTCGAAACACTTTCTTTCCCTACTTCCTCATCGAAGGTCTTTTTAGCAGAATCTCCGCCGTAAGCAGGTAAGATTCCGTACTTCGGAAGGATTCCAGATCCGCCTTCCCCGCACAGGTACTTCAGGAAATCATAACTTTCTTCCACATGTTTTCCTCCTGCTGGAATGGCAGCAAACTGATAGGCACCCCAGGTTGCACCAGGTTCTGCCCCCTCGGGGATCGGAATATTTGTCACCTCCCAGTTTACATCTGTCTTGCCTTCTCTGGCATCAGACATCAGCATATCGATAAACCATTCCCCCTGAGGAATCATGGCCACTCTTCCGGTTTCAAAATCGGATCTCCACTGCGTATCATTTGCCTTAATTTCAGCCAGTGGAACCACGGACTCATCTTCGTTGAAGAATCTGTTTAATGTTTCCAGACCGTTTCTCACATCCGTAATATCATCTGCAGTTAAATAGGTGCCCATCTGAGTTCCAATGCACTGATAGACATTCCAGTCAACCCAGCATCCGCCGTATTTGCTGCCGTCTCCGCTGGTCAGAGACTTAATGATGTCCCCATACTCATTCCAGGTGAGCTGCTCCGGCAGTTCGATGCCCGCTTCCTCTAAAATATCCACATTGTAGAACAGCATCCAGCAGCTGCTTCGCAGCGGAAGTGCGGTGATCTTACCATCCGGATAACTGGAGTCCCACATGGAACCATACTTGCTGATATCCAGGTCACTGTTTTTCACATTGTCGCTGATATCATAGAGGGCTTTCGCCTCCTTAAACTGCAGCACCTGATCCAGGGTTCTGACATTTACGATATCCGCATCACTTCCCGCCGATAACATGACCTTCAGCTTATCATCGTAAGTGGCACTGGGCATGCTGACCATTTCCACCACCACCTTATCCTGGCTGTTGTTATAGTTTTCTATAATTTCTTTTGTATAACTCTCCGTGTCAGACCAGGTATAATACTTAAGGGTTACCTTTCCCTCTGCGGTCGTACCGGCCGCTGATCCGGAACCACTGTCTGCGGGTTTCGAATTACCACATCCCATCAAGGAGCCCGCTGTAAGAATTACAGTCATAACCAAGGCACTAATCCGTCTTTTCCCCCAATTCTTCGTCTTCATATATCCTCCTTTGTTAGAATCACTTTGATTCTTCCTCGTATTTGTGCCTATACCTTAGCATGGTTTCTTCTAAATAAGAAGGTTGAAGTTTTATCCACCTGTACAGGTGAACATATATATGTAACTATAGATATAATGATACCAGGGTCAAAAGGT